>NZ_JBFAYQ010000001.1:455997-464507 GCF_040681345.1 Streptomyces sp. NPDC051776
GCTGATCCGCATGAACGTCCGCGGTGCCTGATCCGCGTGAACGACCGATGGGCGGCGGGCGGGCGCAGCGGCGGATGCGGTGGCGTGGGCCCGGTCAGTCCTGTCCGTACCGCGGATCCACCGACTCCGGTGCCAGGCCCAGCAGTTCGGCGACCTGCTCCACCACGACCTCGTGGACGAGCAGGGCCCTCTCGTCCCGGCTCTTGGTGCGGATCTCGACGGGTCGCCGGTAGATCACGATGCGGGCGTTACGGCCGCCCTTGGCCGTGACCAGCCGGCCGAGCGGCACCGTGCCCGCCTCCCAGGGGCTTGCCCCGTCCGGATCGGCGCTGACCGGCGGAGGCACCTCGCGCACGATGAAGTCCACGTCGGAGAGCTGCGGCCAGCGCCGCTCCAGCCGGTCGACCGAGTCGTGAACGAGATCGATGAACGCCTCCGCCCGGCTGACCGCGAGTGGCACCTGAGGGGGAGCGACCGGTCCCCGCATACCGCGTCCATGGCGGTCACGTCGTCGGGGTCGCGGCTCGGGCGGGCGGGGTGGCAGGCGGTTGTCCATCACCTCTGAGAGTAGCCGCCCGCCCGGGCCGGGGGAGACGCAGGCCGGGGCAGTGCGCGCCATGTCGGTAGATGAACATTTCAGCCATAGTTGCGCCTGGTTCTGGGCGCACTATTGATCGTGCATCTCACGACGAATGCCACCTTTCGGATCGACTGGTGACCGCATTCATCGTCGGGACCCGATGAGGGGTCCTGGCTCCGCCCAGGTCAGTCAGGTTGTCCGCAGGTCAGACGGGTTGCGGAGGGGGGAACGACACGGCGGGGTGAGCTCCTGGGGAGTCGTCGCGGCCCGCTCAAGAGTGCGGTACCGTCCAACGTCGTGAGCCCTGTACGTCGCTGTTCGCGCACCGCGTGCGGCCGCCCCGCCGTCGCGACGCTGACGTACGTCTATGCGGACTCGACCGCCGTCCTCGGACCGCTCGCCACCTATGCGGAGCCGCACTGCTACGACCTGTGCGCGGAGCACTCGGAGCGCCTCACCGCTCCCCGGGGCTGGGACGTCGTACGCCTCGCCGTCGATCCGGGCCCCGCCCGCCCCACGGGCGACGACCTCGAAGCGCTCGCCAACGCCGTACGCGAAGCCGCCCGTCCGCAGGAGCGCGCCGCCGGTGCGGGCGGCGGGGGAGGCGGGCGTCAGGCGGACCCGATGGAGGTCGCCCGTCGCGGGCACCTGCGCGTCCTGCGCTCGCCCGAGCCCTGAAGTACCTGACCGTCCAGGGCTTTGAGCGTGGCGGAATGGCCGGCTCCTGAGCCTCCGGAACTCTCCGGCCCCGAGTGCGCCCGCCGGACACGGCCCGGCCTCGGCTGTGAAGGGCCCTGCGTGTTGGCTCGCGTCCGCCGCTCCTCAACGGTTCCGAACCACGGCCCGCCGAACCGCGACTCACCGCTTCCGAACCGCGATGGCGTCCTCCACGGTCTGTCACCCCCGACGGGTACTGTGCTGCCGGGGAACAGACATCGTGCACCCACCGAACTCCAGGAGGCCTGCGCCGTGCCCGACTTGTCGCAGATCGTAAAGGCTTACGACGTACGCGGTGTGGTTCCGGACCAGTGGGACGAGTCGCTCGCCGAGCTCTTCGGCTCCGCGTTCGCGCAGGTGACCGGTGCGGAGGCGATCGTCGTCGGCCATGACATGCGGCCCTCCTCGCCCGGCCTGTCGCGGGCGTTTGCGCGTGGCGCGACCGCCCGTGGTGTGGACGTGACAGAGATCGGGCTGTGCTCGACCGACCAGTTGTACTTCGCGAGCGGTCAACTCGGGCTGCCCGGGGCAATGTTCACCGCGAGCCACAACCCGGCGCAGTACAACGGCATCAAGATGTGCCGCGCCGGAGCCGCTCCCGTGGGCCAGGACACCGGTCTCGCCGAGATCCGTTCCCTCGTCGAGGGCTGGGCCGGTTCCGGGGCGCCCGAACCGGCCGTGGCCCCCGGCACGATCACCCAGCGGGACGTCCTCACCGACTACGCCGCCCACCTCCGCTCACTCGTCGACCTGACCGCCATCCGGCCCCTGAAGGTCGTCGTGGACGCGGGCAACGGGATGGGGGGCCACACCGTGCCCACCGTCTTCGAAGGGCTGCCGGTCGACCTGGTGCCGATGTACTTCGAGCTGGACGGCACCTTCCCCAACCACGAGGCCAATCCCCTCGATCCGAAGAACATCACCGATCTCCAGGCCAAGGTCCGCGAGACCGGCGCCGACATCGGGCTCGCCTTCGACGGCGATGCCGATCGCTGCTTCGTCGTGGACGAGAGCGGCGCCCCGGTCAGCCCGTCGGCGATCACCGCCCTCGTCGCCTCGCGTGAACTGGCCAAGCACGGCGGTGGCACGGTCATCCACAACTGCATCACCTCCTGGTCCGTCCCGGAGGTGGTCAAGGAGCAGGGCGGCACCCCGGTGCGCACGCGCGTCGGGCACTCGTTCATCAAGGCCGAAATGGCCCGTACCGGAGCGATCTTCGGCGGCGAGCACTCCGCGCACTACTACTTCCGCGACTTCTGGAACGCCGACACCGGCATGCTCGCCGCCCTGCACGTCCTCGCCGCGCTCGGCGGCCAGGACGGCCCGCTGTCGGCGCTGGTGGCCCAGTACGACCGCTACGCATCCTCCGGCGAGATCAACAGCACGGTCGACGACCAGGCGGGCCGCGCCGCCGCCGTCAGGGCCGCGTTCGAGGGGCGGCCCGGCGCGGAACTCGACGAGCTGGACGGTCTGACGGTCTCCACGGCCGACTGGTGGTTCAACCTGCGGCCATCCAACACCGAGCCGCTGCTGCGTCTCAACGTCGAGGCGAGGGACGCCGCCACGGCCGAGAAGGTCCGCGACGAGGTCCTGGCGATCGTCCGGGCCTGAGGCGCGTATAGGGGCGTACCTCCTGCGCCGGCATATCGAGTGCAGGCCCGGCGCAGGGGCCTCGTGTGCGCGCCGGGCGCAGGGGTGTCGCGTGCGCGCCCGGCGTAGGCGTGTCCCGTGCACCTGCTGCGCAGGCGTGTTGCACGGGACGCGGGCCCGCACGCGCGGCCGCACACCCAGCTGTTGCGGGGTCCCGGCGCCCGGCCTCCACGCGAGGAGGACGCCGACGGCAGGGGCCCTCGACTCCCGCACGCACCCGCCCGTACCGCGAACCGAGCTGCCCCCGCACCGCGGCCCGGCGGTACGCTGGCCTGGCCGAACCCCTCGCTCGCCTTCAGGCCGGAGGGGCCCATCCGAAGGGACAACCATGCCGCTCGAAGCCGGTCTCCTCGAGATCCTCGCCTGCCCGGCGTGCCACTCCCCGCTCCGTGAGACCCAGGGGGCCTCCGAGGCGGAGTCCGGCGCCGACGAGCTGGTGTGCACGGGAGCCGACTGCGGTCTGGCGTATCCCATCCGCGATGGCATTCCCGTCCTGCTCGTCGACGAGGCCCGCCGCCCGGCCTGATCAGACACCGCCTGCTCAGGGATCGGCCTGATCAGGGACGGGCCTGATCAGGGAACGGCCTGTTCAGTACCGGCCTGATCAGGGATCGGCCCGATCAGGACCGGCCAATCATGACCGGCCCTGTCAGGACCGGCCCGATCAACGGGCCACGGGGACCTGCCGGGCTCCGCACGGACCAGCCGGGCCCGCGGAACCACCGCCACACCGGCGATCGGAGGCTCACCACGATGCTCGACGAGTCGTTGCTCGACGCCCCCGAGGCGCTGGCCCGCTCGGATACCCGCGGTCTACTGCGGGGCGTGGCCGAATCGGGGGCCCGGGTTCGCACGGCCGCGCGTGCCGCCGCCGAGTCCGGGCTCGCCGATCTCAAGCCGGACGGCCGTCCGCGAGCGCTGCTCTTGGCAGGTTCGGGCCCGACCACCGGATGCATCGCCGATCTGCTGTCCGCACTGGCGGGCGGCAACACCCCGGTCAGCGTCATCCGCCCGACCGGCGCGCTTCCCGACCCCGGCGCGCTGCTGTGGACGCTGCCCGGCTGGGCCGGCCCCCTCGACCTGCTTCTCGTCCTCACCACCGACGGCACCGAGCCCGGCCTCACCGCGCTCATCGAGCAGGCCTACCGCCGCGGCTGCGCGGTGGTCACCGTGACGCCACCCCGCTCCCCGCTCACCGAGGAGGCGGGCGGCCGGCACGGTCTGGTGGTCCCGCTGGCCCCCGCGCCGTACGAGGAGGTGCCCGAGGACCAGCCGCTTCCGGACCCCGGGTTCCGCCCCGCACCGGGTGCCGGACCCCCCGGGACCCTGTGGGCCCTGCTCACGCCGCTGCTCGTCCTCATGGACAAGATCGGCCTGTTCTCCGCGACGCAGCCCGCGATCCAGTCCGTCGCCGACCGCCTGGACAAGACTGCGGAGCGTTGCGGCCCCGCCATCGCCACGTACACCAATCCGGCCAAGACCCTCGCCGCCGAACTGGCTGACGCGCTTCCGCTGCTGTGGAGCGAAGGCCCCGTGGCCGGCGTCGCCGCCCGTCACTTCGCGCATGCCCTCGCCGTCGTCGCAGGGTGTCCCGCGCTCGTCGCCGAACTGCCCGAGGCACTGACCGCCCACGGCACGCTCCTCGCCGGAGCCTTCGCCGCGGCGGCCGACCCCGACGACTTCTTCCGCGACCGGGTCGAGGAGCCGCAGGCGCTGCACGCGCGCGTGGTGCTGCTCCGTGAGCGCGCCGAACTCGGCAGCCACTCGCCGACGCCGACCGCCCGCGAACTCGCGCTCGGACACGACACTCCCGTCAGCGAGCTCGAACCCTCCGGCGGCAGCGCGCTCGAGGCGGTCGCGGAACTTCTCGCCATCACAGATTTCGCCGCCGTTTACCTCGCGCTCGCATCAGGAGAGAGAACATGAGCAGTCGCCGTCACAGCAGGTGGAACGGCACGCCCCACAGGGACGGTTGATCCGGTACGACCCGCAGGGACCGGCTGGTTCCGAAGGACCCGCTGAGACTGCCGGGTCCGCCGAGACTGCCGGGTCTGCCGAGACTGCCGAGTCCGCCGGGTCTGCCGTGCCCGCTGGGTCCGCAGGACGGGCAGGACCCGCAGGACGGGCAGGACCCGCAGGACGGGCAGGACCCGCGGACACCCCGCAGGTCCGCAGGTTCCGCAGGATCGACTGACCCCCCGCCCGGAGCGTGCACGGGACCCCACCCGCGGTCGGCGTGCGACACCACCGACCGCCGGCCCGGCCACCAGCGACCACGTCGCCGGCCCACGGGCCGGGCCAAATCACGTACGGAAGTCAGGACTTCACCGCATGGACCGACTCGCCAACACCGTGCGCCCCTACGCCTGGGGCTCGACCACTGCCATCCCGCAGCTCCTCGGCGTCGAGCCCACGGGCGAGCCGCAGGCCGAGCTGTGGATGGGCGCACATCCCGGCGCCCCGTCCCGGGTCGACCGCGGCGCGGGCCCCCTGGCGCTCTCCGAGGCGATCGCGGCCGACCCCGAGGGCCACTTGGGCAAGGCCGTCCTCGACCGGTTCGGGCCCCGGCTGCCGTTCCTGTTCAAGGTCCTCGCGGCCGACGCCCCCCTCTCCCTTCAGGTGCACCCCGACCTCGCGCAGGCCAGGGCCGGTCACGCAGACGAGGAGGAGCGCGGCGTTCCGATCGACGCCCCGCACCGCAACTACAAGGACGCCAACCACAAGCCCGAGCTGATCTGTGCCCTCACGACCTTCGAGGGGCTGTGCGGCTTCCGCCCCGAGCGGGAGGCCGCGGGCCTGCTCGCGAGTCTGGACGTGGACTCGCTCAAGCCGTACGTCGACATCCTCCACGCCCAGCCGGAGGCCGACGCACTCCGCGAGGTCCTCACCGCCCTCCTCTCCGCAGACCCGGTTGCCATGGCCGAGACGGCCGCGCAGGCCGCCGCCGCGGCAGAACGGCTCGCGGACGTTGACGGGCCGCTCCAGAACGCGTACGCCGCCTACGCCTCCCTCGCCCGCCACTACCCCGGCGATCCTGGCGTGATCGCGGCCATGCTGCTCAACCACGTGACGCTGCAGCCCGGTGAGGCCCTCTTCCTGAGCGCGGGCGTGCCGCACGCGTACCTCCGAGGGCTCGGCGTCGAGATCATGGCCAACTCCGACAATGTGCTGCGCTGCGGCCTCACGCCCAAGCACGTCGACGTACCCGAACTCCTGCGCATCGTGCGCTTCGAGGCCACCGAGCCGGGGGTGCTGAGGCCCGGATCCGTCGAGGGCGAGGAGAGGTACGAGACGCCGATCGAGGAGTTCCGGCTGTCGCGCTACGTCCTGACGGAGGAGGGGGATCGGCGCCGCATCCCGTCCCGCACTCCGCAGATCCTCCTGTGCAGCGAGGGGTCGGCCGTGCTGCGGTCCGCTACGGATGAACTGCGGCTGGGGCAGGGCGAGTCGGCCTTCGTTCCCGCTGGTGAGGAGGCCGTCCTCACGGGCAAGGGCACGGTCTTCCGCGCGACGGTGGCGGTCTGACGAAGAGCGACATATCGCATGCCCTGGGTGTCTCGGGACGACTCAGGACGACTCGGGGTGTATGCAGGCAGGGCTGTCTCGCTCGTACCTCCTTATGTAGTTTGTGTAAACTATGCGGTTTGCATGGATTTGTGCGGGCCGGGTGTGGGCGATGGAAGGCACTTCTGCCCGCCGGGATCCGCCCGTACGGTCTTGATCCGGGTACCTGGCGACGGCCGTCGGCCGGGCTGCAACAATGTCCGGTCAGTAAAAGGGGAGCAAAGCCCCCGGGCGAGCCGACGGAAGGGACACCAGGCACTCATGAGTGCATCAGGCGGAACGAAAGCGATCGTCGCGGCGCTGGGCGCCAACTTGGCCATCGCGGCAGCGAAGTTCGTGGCGTTCGCCTTCAGCGGCTCGTCGTCGATGCTGGCCGAGGGCGTGCACTCGCTCGCGGACTCCGGCAACCAGGCGCTGCTGTTGGTCGGCGGCAAGAAGGCCCGGCGGAAGGCCACCCCGGAGCACCCCTTCGGTTACGGCCGCGAGCGCTACATCTACGCCTTCCTCGTCTCGATCGTGCTCTTCTCTGTCGGCGGCATGTTCGCCCTCTACGAGGGCTACGAGAAGATCAAGCACCCGCACGAGATCGACGACTGGTACTGGCCGATCGGGGTCCTCGTCTTCGCGATCATCGCCGAGACGTTCTCCTTCCGCACGGCCATAAGGGAGTCCAACACGCTGCGCGGCGAGCAGTCGTGGACGGAGTTCGTGCGCCGCGCCAAGGCGCCCGAGCTGCCCGTCGTCCTGCTCGAGGACCTCGGCGCGCTGGTCGGACTCATCCTGGCGCTGATCGGTGTCGCCATCGCGATCGCCACGGGCGACGGCATCTGGGACGGCATCGGCACCCTGTTCATCGGTGCGCTCCTCATCCTGATCGCGCTGGTGCTGGCGGCGGAGACCAAGTCACTGCTGCTCGGGGAGTCGGCGGGCGCGGAGATCGACAACACGATCCGCGAGGCGGCGGTCGACGGCGAGGCGGTCACCCGTCTCATCCACATGCGCACCCAGCACCTCGGCCCCGAGGAGATCCTCGTCGCGGCGAAGATCGCGGTGCGGCCCGAATCCACGGCCGAGCAGGTGGCGGATGCGATCGACGCGGCCGAAGAGCGTATCCGTACGGCGGTCCCGTCGGCCCGCCTGATTTATCTCGAGCCGGACATCTACGACGAGGCGGTGGCAGCTGCGGGGCCCGATCCGGCGAAGACTCCGGGCGGTCCAGGGGCGGACGCGGGTCACTGACGGCCGGCGCGGCGGCGAGGGCCGGCACGACCGCAGGTCTTCGGCGTGATCGTGATACGTGATGCCAACGGGCGGCGTCGCGGCACGCGTTGGCGCGTCAGCGTGACCGAGTGGCCCGACGTGACCAGTGGCCTTGCGTGAGGGGTGGGTCCGGCGTGACCAGTGGGTCCGACGTGATCGGCGGCCTGACGGTACGCGTTTGTTGGCGGGGCCGGTGGGCCGACGTGCCCGACGTGACCAATGGCCTGACGGTCCGCGCGTGCTGGTGGGAGGGGGGCCTGACGTACCGGTGGCCTGACGGGCCGCGCGTGCTGACGCGACGGGTGGCCTGACGTGACCGGTGGGCCAGACGTAACTGCTGGCCTGAGGTCCGCGCTTGTTGGCTGGACCGTGGTCCGACGGGCGGCCGGGCACACGCGACCGTCGGCCTCCTCGTACGGCGTCGTGAACGGCGAGGGCCCCCGCAGTGACGATTTCGGGGGCTTTCGCCCGTACGCGCTCCCGGCCGGGAGCAACTGGGCTGCAGTGCTAGGGAGCGTATTTGGTCGTGATCAAGGGGCGGCTCGCGTGAGGTCCTTGATCCAGATCATCGAGGCGCGGAGGTGTAGGCCGGCAAGGTAGCTCCCCGGGGTCTTGTCATAGCGCGTGGCTATGCCTCGCCACGCCTTCATCTTGTTGATCGCACGCTCGACAGTGTTCCGTTCCTTGTAGAACTCGATGTCATGCCTGACGGGCCTGCCGCCTCTACTGCCCTTCTTCT
>NZ_JBFAYQ010000002.1:0-107711 GCF_040681345.1 Streptomyces sp. NPDC051776
GATCGGACCCGCTCGACCAGCAGTCGCCTCCCGAAGACGGTCAGCCGGGCATTACGGTGGGACACGAAGACCTCCGTGTGTGGTGTGGAGCCTAGACACCTCCACCACATCGGAGGTCTTCGCTCTTGATCAACCCCCCACGAGTGTCAACAACGCTCATGGTCAGAACACCTAGGGGGCCGCCGTGCCCTACGCACGAGGTACCTGGCGTTCCCGTCCCGAGCAGCACAAAGGCCCACGGCGAATACACCGGAGCCATCGATGGGGTACAGTTTGCGGCGGTAAGACGCCGAGGCGCCTTATTGCGCGGGTGTAGTTTAATGGTAGAACATGAGCTTCCCAAGCTCAGAGCGCGGGTTCGATTCCCGTCACCCGCTCCACGACGAAGCTCCAGGTCAGCAGCCTGGTGCTTGTTTATTGTCTAGACCTATCGGTCACGGGAGACATCGGCTGGGCGAATGCCTTCGGCCCGTAGGGCGGCGAAGACCTTCCCGAGGACCTGCGAGGTCTCCCGCCCGAGACGACTTTGTGGCTCGTCCCTGCGGTATCCCAGTCGACTGAGCTCAACGCAGTGGGTCCGGTACTGCCACTCTGTTGTGAGGTTCAGCTCGTGAAGGCGGTGAGCCAGTGCCATTGCGGCGACCTTCCAACGTCGCTTCGCCTGCAGGATCCAGTTGGTGCTTGGGTTACGCGGTGCGTACGCGAGTACGTCAGCAGCCGGCATCAACAAGGCAGCAGCGAATCGGTGGGCTTCCCCCTCTGCCTGAGGGCCATGCGGTACTTGCTCTTCACCATGCATGACCAGGTGACCGAG
Source organism: Streptomyces sp. NPDC051776 (assembly GCF_040681345.1). Classification (NCBI taxonomy): domain Bacteria; kingdom Bacillati; phylum Actinomycetota; class Actinomycetes; order Kitasatosporales; family Streptomycetaceae; genus Streptomyces; species Streptomyces sp. NPDC051776. The sequence continues at coordinate 815 of NZ_JBFAYQ010000002.1, forward strand.
CTCGTGAGCCGCATCGAAGCGTCCCCGCTCCGCGGTTTTCTCCGTGCTCAGCAGGATGAACGGGATGCCTCGATCCCGGAATGAGAAGGCGTCGACCTCTGGGCAGTCCCGAGAGAGCGAGAACACTCGAACCCCGTGGGCCTCCAGGAGGCCACGGGTGGTCCGCCAGGCGCGTATGAGAAGCACGAGCTGAACGACGCACCAGGCGAGCCCGGCTATGCCGAACCACATCAGGACCGACGGTCCGATGCCTGTGGTGAAGGACTCCTGCAGACCCTTGGTCAAGGTGAACGAGCCGACGCCCAGGAAGAGCAGGGACGGCAGCATCAGTACGAGCGGGATGGCCAGGAGCGGCCAGCGGCGCCGCCACGGTCGGCTGTGGCGGGTTGCCTTGAGATGGGCACGTATTCGCCCCGAATTCCATACGCCCTCGCGGTCCGCTGCGTCGATCCGTGCCGCAGTATCCGCCACGGCCTGGTGCAGCAGTTCAAGACGCTCGGGGTCGGTTCGCCCGGCGGCGTAGAGGAGAGCCCTGCGCATACGGGCGAAGCGCAGCGCGATCACCGCCGTCCACGGCAGACACCGGCCGCCGAACCCCGCGAGCGCCCCGGTTCCCGTGCGACCGGCCCGCTCGGCATCCAGCAAGACCGTCGGCATGCCTCGCTTGCTGCGCTGCAATTGACCGAAGTCCAGCGCAATGGCTATGAGCAGGCACACCAGTGGCACGTAGGCGACCAGGTCGTCGGCGGTGCCGCGCAGCGACGTGGCCCAGCCGGGCGGTTCGGCATCACGCCTCCCGGTGTAGTTGACCAGCGTGTGATGGCCGATCGAGTAGCCCATCGGCAACAGGCCGAGCAGGCGCCGCCAGCCTCGGCCACGCAGCACAAGCCCGGCACCCAGTGCTCCGACAGCGCCCCAGGCGAGATGCTGGACCGGCAGCCGCGCCCGCCTCCATGACACGCAACGGGGTCGGAAGCGTGTTGCGGGTGATCGGCGGTCCACGTCCATGCGGTCGACGTGCCGTGTCACGGGCCAGTGGTGCCCGGCGTCTTCACACCCGCCCTGGGCCGTGTCATCCGCCCGCGGCGTCCTCGGTCTCCCAGCGCAGCAGGTCGCCCGGCTGACACTTGAGCACCTCGCAGAGCGCGTCGAGCGTCGCGAAGCGCACCGCCTTGGCGCGGCCGTTCTTGAGCACCGCCAGGTTGGCGGGCGTGATCCCTACGCGGTCCGCCAGCTCGCCCACGGACATCTTCCGCCTGGCGAGCATTACATCGATGTCGACGGCGATCGGCATCAGATCACCTCGTCCAACTCGGCCTGCATCTGCGCCGCTTCGAGGTCGCGCGCGACAGCCTGGGCAAGCAGCATCCGTAGCACGAACACGATGAGCGCGACCCCCAGGATGGCCACGCCAACCCCGCCCATGATGACGGTGACGCCTGGGTCGGCCCGCTGGCCCGGCGCATTGAGGACCGTGATCGCGAACCACACGAGGGCAGCCGCCACGATCGCGCCGATCACGACGTCCACGTACCGGAAGGCGGCGTGGGAGAACACGGTTCCGCGTCGCACCATGGTCACCAGCCGCCATACGCAAACCACGGCGACCTGGACCGACACCATGCCCAGGATCGTGACCACGCGCAGCGGGGTCAGCGGGAGCGACCCGTCCTCCGGGTCGCTCCCGCTGACCAAAGCCCACAGCATCCCTGCCTGTACGAACACGGTGCCGGTGAGCACCACCACGAGCACCGCGCGCAGCGCACGCACTGTCAGCTTTCCCATGGCCCATCCCTCCACCGAGTCACGATGGAAATCTATCGACTTTCGATAGGTGACGCAAGGGCTGGGTCCGAGAACGGGCGGCGGTTTCGCACCGCGACGGGATGCTGCCGCCCCCTCCCACGGCATGGCGTTCGCGCGGTGTGTGTGGTTCGCCGTAAAGGAGGGCCGCATGATGTTGCGCCTCCGCCGTTACGGCCTCCCGGCCCCGGGGCTTGTGGTCAACAACGTCCGGGTCGGACGCCTCAACCGGTCCGACAGGCGGACCCGGCACCAGGTGCCGGTCATCGAGTTCTTCGACCAGCACGGCCACCGCGTGGAGTTCTCCCCGAAGATGCATGGAAAGGGAATGGGAATCCCCACCGGCCGCAGGGTCGCGATGCTCTATCTGCCCGACCGGCCGCAGAAGGCCCGGGTGCACGCCTTCCGCCACACGCTGGTGCCCCCGATCATCCAGATGATCGTCGGCCTGGTCTTCACCTACGTCGGGATCATGGTCGCCCTCCATGCCTGAGGCACGGCCGGCCCACGACGCCCGAAGTCCCGCTACGCTTCCCGCCGTACGAGGTCGCAGGAGCACGTGAACCGAACGCGTACACCTGGATCTCAGGCCGACGCGGCCGAGGCCAGCAGCTCATCCAGCTTGTTGAGACTCTGGGCCCAGCCTTCCTCGTGAAGGGTTCGGCGCCGTTCAGTGGCGAAGTCGCCCTGGTTGAAAACCAACTTGGCCGATGAATTGCCGAGTTCGTGAAACGACAGCGTCACGACCGTCTCCCGATCCTCGGGATCGGGATCCTCCCACCGGAAGGTGTAGGACAGGCGTTCCGGAGGGTCGACCTCGAGGAATTCCCCCACTAGACAGAACACATCGCCATCCGGAGGCTGCATCGCGATCCGATAGGCACCGCCTGGCCGAAGGTCACTTTCCACACTCGGGATCGCGAACCCATCCGGCCCCCACCACTTGGCCACTTCTCGGGGTTCGGTGAACGTCCGGAAGACGACCGAGCGCGGTGCGCGGAAGACATGCTGCAGGTGCAGCCTCAGCCCGCCATCGTGTGTCAACGCGAAACCTCCTCCATCCGAAGGTGTCGAGCCTGAACACAAGGCTTATTCTATACTTTGCAGCTGTTTGCCACGATCTCACTGCTCTTCCAACGGTGACGGGCGACGGCGGATCGGATCGGACCCGCGGTTCAGCTTCCAACGAGTGAATCCAGCCGCTCGGTGAGTGGCGGCCGACGCGATAGCGGGAAGGCCATCGTCGTACCGGACAAGCAAATGGTCAGGGAGCCTCCCCATGCCGAAGTTCCTCATCCAGGCCAGCTACACAACCGAGGGCACGAAGGGTCTGCTCAAAGAGGGCGGGAGTGGCCGCCGCGCTGCCGTCGACCAGATCGTCACCGACCTCGGCGGAACTGTGGAGGCTATGTACTTCGCCTTCGGCGAGGACGACGTCGTGCTCATCGTCGACTTCCCCGACGCGGTCTCCATGGCCGCCGTCAGCCTCACGGTCAAGGCCAGCGGCGCTCTCCACACCCGTGCCACCCCCCTCCTCACCCTCGACCAGGTCGACGAGGCCGCCCGTCGAAAGGTCGCCTTTCGCGACCCCGGCGCGTGAATCTGCGAAACCAGAAGTCGTTCGGAAGCCGGGACGGCCCGCGATTCCCAGGTCCGCGGCGCGGGTTCGATTTCCCGCCACCCGCTCCACAGCAAGCCCCAGGCCCACGGGCCTGGGGCTTGTGGGTTGTCCGGACCGCGTCCGCGTCGTTGGTTCCCCGCAGTCCTGGGGAATGCCTCGTGGACGCAGGTCCTGGGCGCGGCTAGCAGCGGCGGGTCTGATAGGGAACGGGGGCGGGTGCCGGTTCGGGCGGTGTCGGGCAACGGCGCAGGGCGACGAAGAAGGTCAGCACGATTCCGCCGGACACGACGAAGAGCGTGGTGCTGATCCCGTCGGCGGTGGCGATGCGAAGCCGTTCACCGGAAAGGCCGTCAAGGCGGGCGGTCGCGATCAGTACGAGGATGGCGAGGCCGACAGCTGCGCCCACGCCTGAGCCGGTGGAGGCGATGCCGGAGGCAATGCCCTGTTGCCGGTCGGGGACTCCGGTAGCGGCGGCGATGAACATGGTGGTGAAGACCACCCCGTCGCCGATGCTCAGCACCACAAGGCCGGGGATGAGCTCGATGTACGTGCCGTTCGGCGAGATCGCGAGGCCGAGTGCGACCGCACCGAGCGCACCAACGGCGAGCGCCGCGGCCGACGTGCGCCGGAGGCCGAACCGCGTTACGAGCCGGCCCGCGGATGTCGAACCGGCCACCACCACTGCCGTGGGGATGAGGAAGCCGGCGCCCGCCTGCAGAGCGTCGTAGCCCAGAATCTCCTGGAAGTAGATGGACAGGAAGTAGAGCACGGAACCGAATGTCGCCATGAACATGAACGCGATGACGACGCCCGTGATCAGATTGGGGTTGGAGAGCAGCCCGGGCGGCATGAGTGGGTCGTAGCTGCGCCGCTCGATGATGGCGAAGGCTCCGATCAGCAGGAGACCCGCCGCAGCGCTCAGCAGGATGCCCGGCGAAAGCCAGCCGAGCCCGGGGCCTTGCACCAGGGCGAACACGACGAGCGTGACTCCGAGGGTGACGCTGAGCGCCCCGGGCAGATCGAATCTGCGGCCCTTTTCGCGTTCACCGTCCCGTGGGATCACCACGAAAGCGAGCAGCAGCGCGGGGCCGGCAAGCGCGACGTTGACGAGGAAGACCGCTTCCCAGCCGAACGCCTGCGTCAGAAGTCCGCCGAGCAGCACACCGATGACGAGTCCTGCCGCGCCTGACCCTCCCCAGATTCCCAAAGCGCGGTTTCGGGCGCGGCCTTCGACGAATGCGGTGTTGATGAGTGCCAGGGTGGTCGGGAATACGAGGGCTCCGCCGAGGCCCTGGAATGCGCGAGCGGCGAGGAGTATTCCGGCGCTGGTCGCAAGTCCTCCCGCGAGCGCGGCCCCAGCATAGAGTGCGAGGCCGGTTGCCAGGATGCGGCGTCGCCCGAGGAGGTCGGCGGCTCGTCCGCCGAACAGGAGGAAGCCGGCCGAAGCCACGGCATAGGCGCTGATGACCGCCTGGAGCGTCCGCGCCGAATAGCCGAGGTCACGTGCGATGTCGGGCAGTGCCACGACCACGATGTACTGGTCGAGCGAAACGACCAGCATGGCGAAGGAGAGGAGCGCCAGCGTCGCTGTCTCGCGGTTCCGGCCGAGGCTGCCGGGCGCAGATGATGGCTCTCGGGGTCGCACGGCTGTACTCCTGGTGATCGGCCGCGTCTGTGCTCACGGCCTGCCGGGGAATTCCGTCCGACGGGTGGCGGACTTCGCGGAGAAGAGAGAAGGACGGTTGGGAAAACCCTATCCAGCTCGCCCCCACCCATGCCGTCAACGACCCATGCTCGGCCGTCGACGACCCATGCTCGTCGGACTATTCGGCGCTGGTGCGGACCAGTGCCGTTCGTGGGCGGTGATCGATGGCCCGGAGCCCACCCGTGACCCGGCGGGGCGGGCGAAGAGCGCACCCGAGCCGGCGCCGGGTACGTGCTTGATGCCCCGGGGCTCGAAGCCGAGGCCCCGGTAGTAGGAGTGGAGGCGCCGGTTGGTCTTCCAGACATCGATCCGGAGCCAGGACTTTCCGGCCTTCTGGGCCTGCTCCCCCGACCAGTCGAGGAGCGAGACGCCCAGTCCGGTACCCCTTGGAATCACGACCAGACGATGTACGAACAGGGCGTCGGTGCATTCAGCCGGCCAGAACGGAGTTCCCTCCTTGTTGAGTGTGACGGTCGCGACCTCGCCGACCCCGTCGTCGACGAGGTAGGTCTCCTGTCTTCGGATGCTCGGCAGTATGAGGTCATCCGGCATGGGGAGAGACCATTGACCGAAGCCCAGGGGCCGTAGTCGCCGTTCGGACATGGCGAGGAGCTCCCGCACCGTTTCCAGGTCGCTTTCTCGAGCTGTTCGGATGGTGAACAAGGCCACCGTGACTCCTTGCGTGGTGATGCGTGGTGAAGGGGTGGCGCAGAGGATCGCGAGGGCCCTCCGGGGGCGGTCCTCTCCGGGGGTGCTGGAGTCGGGGACCAGGCTTCTTCCGAGCGCCGGTTCGCCGACCGTACGGCACGGGTCTGACAACACGCGTCTGACACTGGACGGCGGCGAGGCGATGCTCCCCAGTCCGGTTCCCCCGTCCCCGGGCCGGGCCGTATGGGCATGAATCCGAAGCAGCGGGCGAGAACCCGGCGGACCCACATGCGAATTGGATGATCCGGTACTCATGGAACGAGGAAGATCACGCTGAATCGAGACCGTCATGACGGCCTCGTCGGCGAGTTCCGTCGGCTCGAGGAGCCCGGCGACGTTCGCTCCGCACCAGGGGAAGTCTTTCCGTGGCTCGGCAGTTCTGCGACGTGGGCCTCGTCGGCCGGCTGGGCCTGACGAGGTTTTCCTTGCTCGTGGGAGAATCGGGCCGCGAGCCGTTCTTCTCCGACGTGCGGGCGAAGAAACGGCTGCCGTCGGCCGGGGTCCAAACTTCTTTGCGGGAGCGGCACATGACCGCCTCGTACCTGGTCCGGTTGCACAACGGCCTGGCGGCACCCGGCCGGGGCGGCACGGGTGGCACCCGCCTGCGGCGCCACCCGGTCCGGCAGCGTCAGTCGCCCCGCCAGATGTTGTCGAAGGCCGCCTGCTCGATGTCGTGTCGCTGCCGTACGGCCTCGAGTTCGAGCAGCGCGTCATTGACCCCGGCGAGCACCTCTTCCGCCGCGTCGTCGGTCTCGCTCAGTGCGCCGTCGGGCCCCGCCTCGCCGCGGAGGCCGAGGGCCGTCCCGAGCGCGGCGAGGACGGGCTCGTCAGCTGTCCAACGCTCCTTCGCCGTGCGGCGGTCGGGCGAGTCGGTCAGCTCCGTCCGGCCGGTACGGAAAGGCAGTCGGCGGCGGCGCCGCCGGGCGACCTGTCCTTCCCTTTCGAGGGCGGCCAGATAGGCGGAGGACAGGTTGCGGCCCCGCCGCCAGAGCCAGTCGGCGACCGATTCGTACGGGGATTCGCGTACGAGTGACTCCTCGGCCTCGTTCAGCAGGCGGTCCGACAGGGGCACCCGGAGGCCGGGCACGATCCGGTCGCCGTCCAGCGTCACGGTCTCGGCCGCCAGGAGGTCGATCAGCTCGGCGCCCGCGAGGGCGAGCGAGAGCCTGCCCCGCTCGAGGGGGTGGCCGGGCGCCACGTCCATGGCGGTGATCATCAAGTCCCGGGATGTGGTCATGTAGGGCTCCGCGTCAGCGACATCGGCACACGCCGCGACACCGTAAGCGGCCGGTCCGTCGGGCCCGTGGGCCGGTGGCTCGGGGCGAAGGGCGGCGCAGGACGAGTGCTCCCGCTTACGAGCCTACGGAGCGACACCGACGGCTGCACGACCTGCCCTCTCACCGGCTCCGGCACGAGGAGACCCCGGATCGATGCATTCCGGACATGGTGCCCGCGAACCGGCCCCCTCCCGACCCCCTATGAGAAACGCCACGCCCTTACTTATTGCTAGTGAAACCTCTGAGAAACCTCAGATCCATTTCCGCGTGACGTTCACCACTGCCAAAATCCCAGGGATGCCGTGACTATGGCCCCCGGGCGCCCCTGCCCTCCCCCGGTCTCTCGCGGTGATCGCCTTCCTCGCCGTGGAAGGCCGCCGGCCGCCGGCCGGATACCGCACATCCCCTCACGAAGGTGAACAGCCCCATGAGTGACCGCACCATGACTGCGGCCGACAAGCCTGCTGCCGGGGTCCCGGCAGCGAGGTCCCCCCACGTGGACGCCGGTGACGCCGGGTACCGCAAGGACCTCAAGTCGCGTCACATCAACATGATCGCGATCGGGGGTGCCATCGGTACGGGCCTGTTCCTGGGTGCCGGTGGCCGCATGGCCGACGCCGGGCCGTCGCTCTTCATCGCGTACGCCGTCTGCGGTGTCTTCGCCTTCTTCGTCGTGCGAGCGCTCGGCGAGCTGGTGCTCCACCGGCCGTCCTCCGGTGCCTTCGTCAGTTACGCCCGCGAGTTCACGGGCGAGAAGGGCGCCTACGCCGCCGGCTGGCTGTACTTCCTCAACTGGTCCACGACCGCCGTCGCCGACATCACCGCGGCAGCCACCTACGCGCACTTCTGGGGCATGTTCAGCGACATCCCGCAGTGGGTGCTGGCCCTCATTGCGCTCGGCGTGGTCCTCACAACCAACCTGATCTCGGTGAAGTACTTCGGCGAGATGGAGTTCTGGTTCGCGATCATCAAGGTGGCGGCGCTGGTCGCCTTCATGCTGGTCGGGATCTACCTCGTCGTCACGCATCACGAGATCGACGGCCACACTCCCGGGCTGTCCACGATCTCGAGCAACGGCGGCATCTTCCCCAGCGGCGTCATGCCGATGCTGCTGCTGATCCAGGGCGTCGTCTTCGCCTACGCCTCCGTCGAGCTGTGCGGTGTCGCCGCCGGTGAGACCGAGAACCCCGAGAAGATCATGCCGAGGGCGATCAACTCGATCATGTGGCGCGTGGGCCTCTTCTACGTCGGCTCCGTCGTGCTGCTGGCGCTGCTGCTGCCGTACACCGCCTACAGCGGCGACGAGAGCCCCTTCGTGACCGTCTTCGACAAGCTCGGCGTCCCCGGTGCGGCCGGCGTGATGAACCTGGTCGTGCTCACCGCCGCGCTCTCCAGCCTGAACTCGGGGCTCTACTCCACCGGCCGGATTCTGCGCTCCATGTCGCTGTCCGGCTCCGCGCCGAAGTTCACGGGCGTCATGAACAAGCGCGGCGTGCCCTTCGGCGGCATCCTGCTGACCGCGGCCTTCGGTGTCGTGGGCGTGTTCCTCAACTTCGTCATGCCCGAGGATGCCTTCGAGCTGGTGCTGAACTTCGCCTCGATCGGCATCATCGGCACCTGGTCGATGATCATGATCTGCTCGCTGCTGTTCTGGACCCGCTCCAAGGAGGGCCGCGTCACTCGGCCCGACTACCGGCTGCCCTGGGCCCCCTACACCCAGCTCGTCACCCTCGCGTTCCTCGCCGCCGTCCTCGTGCTGATGTGGATGGACGGCGGCGTCGGCCGAACGACGGTGAACAGCCTTCCGCTGATCGCGCTCGCGTTGGTCGGGGGCTGGTACCTGGTCCGGAAGCGGGTCAAGCAGATCGACGAGGAGCGCTCCGAGATCTGACGACCGCCCCCGTCGGGCCCGTCGTGAACCGGCCCCACGAAAGGCGGAAGAGGGTCCCCGTGGGATGTCCCGCGGGGACCTTCGTAAGCGGCAACGCAAACGGAAATGGGCAGGGCCCGGGCTGTTCGCCCGGGCCCTGCCCGCCCCTTCCTTCGTTCGGCCGGTGGCCTCAGCCCGCCAGGGCCGGGGATTGCTCCCTGGCCCGTCCGCCCGCGGTCGTACGGGACTTCTTCCGCACGCCCACCGCCGTCGCCAGCGGGAAGGGGGCCGGGACCAGGAGTTCCGCGTTCCGGTCGGCCACTTCGCCGCGGCGGGTCTCGTCGAGCTGGATGTCGTTGACCGCCAGTTCCCGCGCCAGCGATGCCAGCGCCTTGGGGCTGCCGAGGTCGCCGCCGTTGGACAGGGGTGCGTCGATGTCCAGGATCGTCGTGAAGATGGAGATGCTCTCCTGGCCCGACGCGTCCTTGCCGGCCGTCATCTCGATCACCCGGCTCTGGATCGGCCAGTCGATGTGGGCCGCCGCGGACACCTCCCAGAATCCGCCCGGCTTGGCGTGGTTCGCGGGACGGGCGTGCGGCCGGATCTCATTGCGGTGGGTATGGCCGTTGGCCATCAGGACGACATTCGGGAATCGGAGCAGCAGGGCTTCGACTTCCTCGCCCGAGAGGTGGTCGTCGTGGGTGTTCGTCATCGTGCGCAGCGGGTGGTGGCAGAAGATGACGATGAGTTTGTCCTTGACGTCGCGCTGGTTCACGACGTTTCCATCCTCGTCGAAGTACGTGCTGCTGCATTCCTTGAGACGTTCCTCGAGCCAGACGAACTGGTCCTCGTCGATGCCGCCGTCGTTGTTGTTCTGGATGTTGGTCAGCCCGCCGGGATTCGTCGAGTCGAGGGTGATGTACTGGATCGGGTCGTCGGCTCCGGCGGGTATCGCGTAGTACGCCTTGTCGCTGCCCTCGGTGAAGCCGTGGCCGACCGGCAGCCCGCTGGTCCTGTGGTGCTCCGCGATGAATTCCGCGGGGCTGAGCGGCCGGCGGTTGGCGTCGGCAGTGACGTCCTCGGAGTCGATCCCCGCGAAGACGGCCTTGATCACGTCGAAGAGATCGATGTCCTCCATCTTGCCGGGGAGTTCCGGGCCTTCGGACCACTTCTCCGCATTGACCGTGTGGTACTTCAGCGAGTGGAAGAAGGGGAGATCCGTGTCGGTCCGGATGTTTCCCTGGACCATCACGTCGTGGTTTCCGTACACCGCGTACCAGGGCATGCCGAGTCCCGCGGCGTCGAACGGCGTACGGGCCGCCCCCAGCAGGCCCTGGATCTGCGGGAATCCCCGCTCGCTGTACTTGTTGCCGGGCTGCGGGGGTTCCTCGGGACGCCAGTAGTGCTCGGCCGGGCCGAAGACCCCGTTCGAAACACTCTCGTCCTTGTCGGGAGAGCCGGAGTCGGCCTGCACCGACGCGCCGCCGTCGAGCAGATCGATGTACCAACGGGTCTCATTGAGCTGGGCGTTGTCCACGGCGTCGCCGGTCACCACCGTGAATGCCAGCGGCAGGCCGGTCTTCGGGCCCTTGCCCAGTTCCCTCAAGGAACGGCACATCGCGTCGACGACTTGCAGCGACAGGAATTCGTGCGCGCGGTACGCCGCGGCGAAGGGGTAGCCGGATTCCGGGTCGTCGTTGTACCGGTCGAGGAATTCGACGCGTGACGGCGACTGGTCGTCGATGACATGCAGATCGCTGAGATGCCCGAACGCCACCAGGGGTTTCGGGTTCTCGGCGCGCGAGGAGGTGATGTCGGTACGGAGCGTGTGCCCTTCGCCGTTCGCCTCGACGAGCTTCCGGTAGCCCTTGGCATCCGGTGGGCCGGGCACAACCGTCTTGGTCAGCGTCGTACCGGCGCCGAAGGCCGATGTCGAGGGTGCCTTTCTGGGACCGGCGAGAGCGGCGCGTGCCACTCCCCCCGGATCGATGGCCGCCGCGGCCACTCCAGCCGCGGCGAACGTCAGCATCCTCCGACGTGAAACCGACACGTGGTCACCATTCCTCACTCGATCCGGTAGCCGCGGCTACGGCGTCGAATCCACCGCCGCCCGGCATGGACTCCGCATTCGCCCCCCGCTGTCACCCGTCGACCGGCATGGCTCTCGCACGTATGGAGATGTAGGCCCGCGCGAGGCGCTCCGCCGCCGTTCCACCCCCTGCATTCACCCGTACTTGGACATACATGGACGGACGCGGACGGGCGTGAACTTCCCCGACGCCTTCGGAACGCGCGGTGCGGTCGTGGCGCCGGGCACGGTCAACGCCCTTCTGCGACCGGCAATGGATTCTCGAACGTGTCCCGGGCCGCGGACATGAGTAATGGCTACTGCCTTGGCGTCGCCCGGACCTCCGAGGAGGATGCGGTTCACGGTTTCCGACCCTTACCGCTGAACGAAAGCCGTGGTCGAGCCGTACAGACATCGGCGGCCCCGGCCTCCCGAGCCGGTTCGCCGCACCGCACCGGGCTTCGCACGGAAGGACCTTCGGGTGTCCCTCTTCACACGCTCCCATCAGCGAACGAATGCTGACAAAGCGCCCATCGATGAGGGTGGTTCGGCCAACGGTCCGGAGGAAGGCGGCCGTGACGGCGCCACCGGCACCGACGCTTCCGCCCCCGGACGCGACACTGCCGACGCCACCGACGCCCCGGGACCCGACGCCCCGGACACCCCCGACGCCCCGGGGCCCGACACTGCCGACGCCACCGACGCTTCCGTTCCCCACGGCTGGCGTGCCAAGTACCCCGTCATCGCAGGGATCCTGGCCTGGGGGGCCTCCCTCGTCGCCGGCGGGCTCATATTCGCCGCGCTCCTTCTGCCGAGTTCGCTACCGGCCCTCGCCCCTGAGACGTTCCTGCACCTGCCCGTCGAGCCGATATTCGGAGCCGCCGTACTGATCGTCCTGCCGCGCAGGGCGCGGTGGGTGGCCACGGTGACGGCCGGGGTGGGCCTCGGCCTGCTGGTCATCGTGAAACTGCTCGACATGGGCTTCAACGAGACGCTCGGCCGCGGGTTCAATCTCGTACTGGACTGGCCCCTGCTCGACGACGGCCTGTCGTTCCTGAAGGACTCGATCGGGGAGGGCGGCGCCGACGGCGTCGTCATCGGGGCCGTGGTCCTCGTCCTCGCCCTGTTCGTGCTCATGACGCTGTCGGTTCGGCGGCTCAGCAGCCTCATGTCCCGGCACAGCGTCGTCGCGACGCGTACGGTGCTCGCGCTCGGGACCGTCTGGGTCCTCTGCGCCCTCCTGGGCCTGCAAGCGGCGGGCGGAACGTTCGCCACCCGCAGTACGGCCGCGCTCGTGCACGACCGCTACAAGCGCGTGAAGGCGACGCTCGAGGACGAGCGGGAGTTCGCCAAGGACGCCCGCGTCGATGCCTTCGGCGACGTCCCCGGCGACCGGCTGCTGACCGGACTGCGCGGGAAGGACGTCATGTTCACGTTCATCGAGAGCTATGGGCGCAGCGCGATCGAGAACCCGGAGAGCGCCCAAGGGGTCGGTGAGGAGCTGGCGAAGGGGACCGAGCAGCTGCGCAAGGCGGGTTTCTCCTCGCGCAGCGCCTGGCTGACCTCGGCGACGTACGGCGGCAGCAGCTGGCTCGGCCACTCCACCTTCCTGTCCGGCCTGTGGATCGACAACCAGCAGCGCTACCGCACCGTCACGGCAGGCGATCACCTGACCCTGACCGGCGCGTTCAAGCGCACGGGCGCCTGGCGGACGGTCGGCATCATGCCGGGCGTCACCAAGGACTGGCCGGAGGGGAAGTTCTACGGACTGGACAAGGTCTACGACTCCCGCGATCTCGGCTACCAGGGCCCAAAATTCAGCTGGTCGACCATGCCGGACCAGTACACGCTGAAGGCGTATCAGCGCCTGGAGCACGGCAAGCCCGGCGACAAGCCGCTGATGTCGGAGATCATCCTGACCTCCAGCCACAACCCTTGGGCGCCCCTGCCCAGGACGCTCGGCTGGAACGATATCGGCGACGGGTCCGTGTACCGCCCGATCGAGAAGGCGGGCAGGGATCCGGTGGAGGTATGGAAGGACACCTCGCAGGTGCGGCGGGAGTACGGCCGTTCCATCCAGTACTCGCTGCGCAGCCTCATCTCGTACGTCGAGAAGTACGGCAACAAGAACACCGTGCTGGTCTTCCTCGGCGACCACCAGCCCGTCCCCAAAGTCAGCGGCGAACACGCGAACCGGGATGTGCCGGTCGCGATCGTCGCCCACGACAAGGACGTTCTGGACCGGATCTCGACGTGGGGCTGGGCGGACGGTCTCAACCCCGGGGCAAAGGCCCCGGTCTGGAAGATGGACAGCTTCCGCGACCGCTTCCTGACGGCCTATGGCCCGCAGCCGGGCGCGGCCGCGCCGCCGTCATCGTCGAAGCGGTAGGCGGACATCGCGGCAGACCGGACACAGGCCCTCTCACCCCCGTGAAGAGGGCCTCCGTCCGAAGCGGCTCCATCGTTGCCAAACGCCGGGACCTCATCAAGAGCGATGTTCTGTACGATCGGTAAGTGGCATTTACCGAACTGGCGGAGATCGAGGCCTTCCTGACTCTCGCCGACGAGCTGCATTTCGCCAGGGCCGCCGAGCGTCTGGGGCTGTCCCGGCCGCGGGTGAGTCAGCTCATCCAGTCGCTGGAGCGGCGCATCGGGGGCAGGCTGTTCGACCGTACGAGCCGCAGGGTGGCGCTCACACCCACCGGGCAGTTCCTGCTGGCGCGCGTGAAGCCGAGCTTCGAGGGCCTGCAGCGGTCCATCGATGAGACCCGGGCGTTCGCACGCGAGCTGCGCATCGGATTCCTCGGACCTTTCGCGGGTGCGGTGAACGCGTCGGTGGCCAACTTCCGCCGTACGCACCCCGAGTGGTCGATCAGCATGAGCGAGACCCGGTGGGGCGACTACTTCGGGCCGCTACGGAGGGCCGAAGTGGACATGCAGGTGACCATCTGGCCGGTGTGCGAACCCGACCTGACGACGGGACCGGTGATCGCCGAGTATCCGCGGGTTCTCGCCGTCGCCGCCGACAACCCGCTCGCGACGCGGAGTTCGGTCGATGCGGAGGAGCTGGCCGAGCACACCATGGTCGAGATGCCGCAGGCGGCCCCGAAGGAGATCCGCGAGGGCTTCCTGCCGCGGCTGACACCCGCCGGACGGCCGATCCGCCGGGGCAGGCTGGTCAAGACCCAGCACGAGATGCTCAGCCGGGTCGCGACCAGCAGCGAGGTCTGCGCGACGTCCACGGCGCTGACGCAGTACTACCGCCATCCGGACGTGGTGTTCGTACCGCTGGAGGGGCTGCCGCCGGCCCGTGCGGTGGTGAGCTGGCGCACCGTCAACGAGAACGCGAAGATCCAGGGTTTCGCCGCGTCGCTGCCGTCGCTGGCGTCGTAGCCGGGTGCCTCGCGCCGGGGCCCGGTGCCTCGCGCCGTAGCCCGGTGCCTCGCGCCGGGGCCCGGTGCCTCGCGCCGTAGCCCGGTGCCTCGCGCCGGGGCCCGGTGCCTCGCGTCGTAGCCCGGTGCCTCGCGCCGGGGCCCGGTGCCTCGCGTCGTAGCCCGGTGCCTCGCGCCGGGGCCCTGCGGGCCCTCGCCTCGTGGCCCTGCGGTGGCTCTCAGTACCTCAGTACCAGTACCTCAGTACGGCATCCGGATGTCCATCAGCACGACGTCGGGGCCGCTCCGCCTGACCTGGGCGACCGCGTCGAGCCCGTCGACGGCCCGAGTCGCCGAGCGTGTCAACCGCCCCGTGAGGAGCATGCCCCCGCGACTCCCCCGTGGACGTGGTGGCGTGCTCCCCAACGGGGCGGCTGTGTGCGGCTGTGTCGCGTAGGAAGGACGTTAGACGCCATACGGGGGTGCGGCGAGGTTCCTTCCGCACAGTGCGGGGGCCGGGCGGTTTCACTTCGCACAGTGCCGGCACCGCGTGGCCCGCTCAGAGCTCTCCCAGCGCCGTCATGGCCAGCCACAGTTCGTATTTGGCGCTCGGCGCGTGCAGCAACGAGCGGCCAAGCGTCTCCTCGATCCGGGTCAGCCGCTTGCGGGCGCCGGGCAGTGAGATGCCGAGACCGGCCGCCGTCGCAGGGAGCCTGGCGTCCGCACGCAGCCAGGCCCGTACGGTGTCCCCGGCGGCGCCGAGCGGGGCGATCCGGGCCTTGGCCCACGTCTGGGCGGCCGGGGCGGCCAGCAGGGTCAGCAGATCGGCCGGGTGGCCCGAGCCCAGCGGGTGCTGGGCGCGCAGGCGCAGCGCGAGCCACGCCGTCGACTGGTCGGCGAGGCTGCCGGTGAGGTCGAGGCCCAGCAAGTCGAGGGCCGGTGGGAATGCGGAGCCGTCTCAGGGTCCGCATCAGCACGCGCGTGTGCGGCTGGACTGCCGTCCGGCGCGGCTACCGGTCCGCTTCGAGATGCGGCACGGTTCGACTTTCGGCCCGGACACATGGCCGATCGGCGGATGACGGCCTCCGTCGCGGGCGGACAGTGTGGGGCCCACGAAGTGGTGTCCCACGACCCCGCATACTCGCCGCCCGCCCAGTGGAAGGAAACCCGCGCATGAGCACTGCCGCAAAGATCGGCCTGGGTTTTCTCGGCCTGGTCATGGCCTGGTTCCTGGTGGGTCCCACCGCAGTCGTTCTGGTCGAGGCGTGGACGACGCCGGAGATGAGTCCGCAGGAGTTCGACGAGGCGCGCCTCGGCCAGGAACGCTCCGGTGCGCAGCGCCGGGTGCGCGACAGCGACGACGCGGCGGCGAGCGCCGTCCGAGGCCGGGAACCATCACGCCCCGAGGGGTCGGACTGCACGTACCGGTTCTCCGCCCAGCCCCAGCCCGGCGACCGGAAGATGATCTACCGGTTCTGCTTCCAGGACGCTGAACTGGTGGAGAAGAAGCAGATCAGGATGGGCGCCGGGGAGTCGTAGGAAGCCCGGCACACGGGCAGCGCCGGCTCAATCGCCCGGCGTATCGGCGGCCTCGGCGGGAGTCTGCAGACGGTTCACCACGCCCGCCGCGATATCGGCGAGGCAGTTGAGCTGTTCACGCGTGAGCGAGTCGATCAGCAGGCGGCGTACGCGGGCCACATGCAGCGGAGCCGCCCTGCGGATGGCTGCCAGTCCCTCGGGCGTGATGATGGCGAAAGCGCCGCGCGCATCCGTCGAGCACTCCTCTCGACGCACCAGCCCGCGGGCCTCCATGCGGCGGATCTGGTGCGACAACCGGCTCTTCTCGTAGTGGGCCTCGGCCGCCAGGTCCTGCATGCGCAGCCGGTGGCCCTCGACCTCGGAGAGCGGTACGAGCACCCGGTAGTCGGACATCGAAAGGTCGGAGTCCTGCTTCAATCCGCGATTGATCTCGGCCTCGAGGAGCTGGCTCATGGCGATGTATCCCCGCCATGCGCGGCTCTCCAGGTCGTCCAGCCACCGGGGATCGCTCATGCCCCGAGGATAGCCAGCGGTCCGCGCCCGCTCCCCCACGGGAACGAAGAACCCTGCGGAGGGGCATGGATCAGCCGGTGACCTCGCTGATCTCGAAAAGATGCCCGTCGGGGTCGCGGAAGAAGGCCCGTACCTCGTGGCCCCGGTCGACCGGCGGCGTCAGGAACTCCGCTCCACGCCCCCGCAGCGTCTCGTACGCCTCCCGGCAGTCGGGCACGCGGAAGATCAGCTCCGAGCCGACCCGCCCGGGGTCGGCCGGCGGCTCGAACGTCACCCCGGGCTTGTCCTCGGTCGGCCCTCCGCCGGTCACCAGCAGCAGCCAGGTGCCGAGCAGGCGCAGCACGCAGGAGTCGCCGCCGTACGTGCGGTACAGGTCGGCCCCGAGCACGTATCCGTACCACGTGCGTGACCGGTCCATGTCGGAGACGACAAGGAGCCGGGTGATCTCAACACCTTCGGTCGGGAACGTCACCGCAAGACCCTTCTCAGTCGTCGTGCCTCTTCGGTAACACGAGGTCCTCGTGGACGCCGGAGCAGACGCGGTCAGCGCTGCCGTCCGCAACGGCCCCGAACCGGACAGCGCCATCGCACGACGCCTCCCCGGGACCGGGAGCGGGCTGGTGGGCCTGGAGGAGCGCGTCGGGCTGCTGGGCGGCGGATTCGATGCGGGACCCGAACCGGGAGGCGGCTTCTCCGTCGTCGCCGAACTCCCCGCGCGCCTGCGGGCGACGGACGCCGTGTCGGCCGCGGCAGGGACGGCGGCGAAGGTCACGGCGTAGGGCGCGGCCGCCGGCGCCCGGACGACCCGCGTGCAGCCTCCCGTCCGTCAACCCCGCTGTGACGGACGGAGGTTGACGGACAGAGGTTGACGGGACGGGAGACTGATGGACCGGAGGCTGACGGTCGGGAGGTTGACGGTCGGGAGGCGGGAGCACACCCCCGCGACGCCCCGTGCCAGCGACGCCCCTACGCCCCGCGACGCCTCATGGCCGTACGCCGAAAGGCCCCAGAACGCCGTAGTCGATCCGCAGCGCCTCGAACATCGCGAACGCGTTGTCGTAGGTGAAGACATCGGCCGCGCCGAGCCGCCCCGTCCAGGCGGGCACCATCCGGTCGGTGGCGTGCTGGGTGACGGCGTCCATGTACGTCTTGAAGACCGCCCACGGGTTGTCCGGGTACTGGGCGAACATCGGCGTCGGGTCCACCTCGGCGATGGCCCGCCGCGCGCTCCCTTCGAGGTCGCGCATGTACTCCCGCTGGATCTCCACGTCTTGACGGGTGCCCAGCCGCGTGAGATGCCCGCCGACGTACGTCGTGAAGGGGAAGTCGAGTGCCTCGTCGTGAGCGTCGATCCAGGCGGGGATGTCCGTGGACATCGCGAGGTTCTTGAACGGGACCCAGCCCGGGAAGACGACGTCGACGAGCATCAGGACGCGCTGCCGGGGCGCGTAGATGTAGATGTTGTCCGGGCTGTGGTTGGGGCCCTTGTACGTCAGCTTCAGGGTCTGGTCGCCGACCTGGAGCCAGTAGGAGTCGGAGAAGACCCGGGTGGGCAGCGGCCTGTTGGAGTCGGGTACCTCGCACAGCAGGCGGCGGGTCCGCTCGTGCGCGATGCGCACGGCGTTGCGGGGGTAGATCCCCGCGGCGCCGATGTGGTCGGCGTGGTGGTGCGAGTAGACGACGTGCGTGATCGGCTCGGAGGTCACCTCGGCTATCGCGCGCAGGATGTTGTGGCCGAGCGTCGGCGGTGCGTCGACGACCACGACGCCCTCGCCGGTGACCAGGAAGATCATCTGGTACGTGCCGTCGGTGAGCCAGTACAGCCGGTCCCGGACCTCCTGGACCACGTATCCCTTCTCGGGGATCTCAGGGCCGCGCGCGGTCGGCGGGACGGGCGCGTACGTGGCTTCACTCGCGGCGGCCGTCGCCGGTCGGGCGAACTGGTCGAGCAGGACGCCCGCGGCGGGGACCGAGGCGGCGAGGGCCGAGTACTTGAGGATCGACCGGCGGTCCGGGGACCGGGCAGGCTCGGGTGGCTGGTTGGTCGTCGGCATTGTTCTGTCTCCCTCGACGTGCGCACCGGTTGGGGGTCGTGCGCGCGGGCCGGACCGTGAGCAGGAGCAGCTGGGAAGCCCGCACGCCACCCTTTAGATGACGTGTCAACTAAGTCGAGGCCAACCTAGACGCCTGCCGTTGACGTGTCAATCATGTCCCGACTTGTCCCCGCGCAGGCAGTGGCCCTGTCCCTGCCAAGCGGTGCCGCCGCCCGCCTCCCGGCTTCGGGGGGCCGGCGGCGGCAGGATGGCGTGTGCGGCCCGCCGCCCGCCGGACCGCACCAGTCACAGCTGCGACCGCCCCCACCAGGAGCCGCGCCATGACCGTGTCGGTCGTCCTTTTCACCTCCGACCTGCGGCTGCACGACCATCCGCCGCTGCTCGCGGCGTTGCGGTCGTCCGACGACGTCGTGCCGCTGTTCGTCCGGGACGACGGGATCGCGGCAACCGGGTTCGACGCACCGAACCGCCGCGCCTTCCTCGCCGATTGCCTGGCGGATCTCGACAGGGGGCTGCGCGACCGCGGCGGCCGGCTGGTCGTACGGTCCGGGGATGTCGTGGACCAGGTCGGCAAGGTCGCCGCGGAGACCGGAGCCCGCGATGTGCACATCGCGGCCGGAGTCAGCGGCTACGCCCAGCGGCGCGAGACGCGGCTGCGCGAGGCGCTGGACCCGGAGGGGCTGCGGCTGCACGTCCACGACGCGGTGATCACAGCGCTCGCGGCCGGTGCGGTGACCCCGGCCGGTTCGCACCATTTCGCAATGTTCACCCCGTACTTCCGGCGCTGGTCGCAGGAGCGGCTGCGCGATCCACTCGGCGCCCCGCGCACGGTACGGGTGCCGGACGGCATCGGCTCCGATCCCCTGCCGTCCCGCGCGGAGGTCTCCGGGACCTCGGAGGGGCCGGCCACCGGAGGCGAGACCGAGGGCCGCCGCCGGCTGACCGCCTGGAAGCGCGCGCACCTCGCGCACTATGAGGACATGCAGGACGTTCCGGCCGCCGACGCGACCTCGCGACTCTCCCCCCATCTGCACTTCGGCACCCTGTCGCCCACCGAAGTCGTGCACCGGGTACGCAAGGAGGAGGGGCCGGGCACCGAGGCATTCGTACGCCAGATCTGCTGGCGCGACTTCCACCACCAGGTCCTGGCCGCCCGCCCCGACGCGTCACGCGCCGACTACCGCACACGCCACGACCGCTGGCGCTCAGGACGTCGGGCCGCGGAGGAGGCCGAGGCGTGGAAGGAGGGCCGCACCGGCTACCCCGTGGTCGACGCGGCGATGCGGCAACTGCGCCACGAGGGCTGGATGCACAACCGGTGCCGCCTGCTGGTGGCGAGCTTCCTGACCAAGACGCTGTACGTGGACTGGCGGGTCGGCGCCCGCCACTTCATGGACCTGCTCGTCGACGGGGACGTCGCCAACAACCAGCTCAACTGGCAGTGGACGGCCGGGACGGGCACGGACACACGGCCGGGCCGGGTGCTCAATCCGGTCGTCCAGGCCAGACGCTTCGACCCGGACGGGTCGTACGTACGCCGCTGGGTGCCCGAACTGGAGGGGATCCCGGGGAAAGCGGTGCACGAGCCGTGGAAACTGCCGGGCTCCGAGCGCGCCCGCGGCTACCCCGAGCCACTGGTCGACCTGGCCGACGGCCTGGCCCGATTCAGGCGGGCGCGAGGACGGGACTGAGCGTGGCCGAAGGGCCCCGCTCGGACCAAATGGTGGTCCGCACGGGTCGGAGTTCGAGACAACCTCCTGAAATCCGCGCACCAAATCATGATGAACCGCCCGTCCCGTGGCCTAGTACGTGTTCCATGTGCGAGACCGGGTAGGCGCCGAGCGTCCACTCGACATATGGAGGACGACGTGAGCAGCACGACATCCGCGGTTCCATACGATCTGTCAGCGGGGGAGTTGGCGCGAGCGAGTGGCGCTCAGGAGACCGGTCTGCCCGTCATCGAAGATCCGTTGAGCGTGGAGCCCAAAGACGCGCGCTCCCTCACCAGGATCTTCCTCGACCGGCTCGCCGTGCTCGAAGAAGGCACGCACGAGTACCAGTACGCACGCAACACCCTGATCGAGTTGAACCTGTCTCTCGTCCGGTACGCGGCACGGCGCTTCCGCAACCGTTCCGAGGACATGGAGGACATTGTCCAGGTCGGCACGATCGGCCTCATCAAGGCCATCGACCGGTTCGATCTGACGCGGGAAGTCGAGTTCACCACCTTCGCCGTCCCCTACATCGTCGGCGAGATCAAGCGTTTCTTCCGGGACACGAGCTGGTCGGTCCACGTACCGCGGCGCCTGCAGGAGCTGCGCATCGACCTGGCGAAGGCCAATGAGAAGCTTTTCCAGCGCCTGAACCGCGCTCCCACGACGACGGAGCTCGCGGAGCATCTGCATCTGAGCGAGGACGAGGTCATCGACGGACTGATGGCCAGCAACGGCTACACGGCCGCATCGCTGGACGCACCCCTCGACGAGGACGCCGACCAGGCAGGTGCGACGACCGTCGCCGACCGTATGGGCGACGTCGATCCCGCCCTGGAGACCGTGGAGAACCTGCACGCCCTCAAGCCCCTGCTGGAAGAGCTCGGTGAACGGGACCGCAGAATCCTGCGCATGCGCTTCGGTGCGAACATGACGCAGTCCGAGATCGGTGCCGAACTCGGAGTTTCCCAGATGCATGTCTCCCGCCTGCTGGCCCGCGCCATGGACAAGCTGCGCCGCGGTCTGCTCACCGAGCAGTGATCCGCAAAGGCCCACCCGTCCGACGGCGGCCACGACGAACAGTGTCGTGGCCGCCACTCGTTGGCCCACCATTCGTAGTGGCCGCCGCTTGTAGTGGCGCCCGCTCGTAGTGCCCGCCCCTCGTAGTGCCCGCCCCTCGTTGTGCCCGCCGCTCGTTGTGCCCGCCCCTCGTTGTGCCCGCCGCTCGTTGTGCCCGCCCCTCGTTGTGCCCGCCGCGTGCTCGGAGAACCTGCCCGTGCCGCCGCACGGCTGCGACGGCGGGAGAGCGAGCGCTGAGTCCGGCGGCGCTCTGAGCCCCCACGGCGGGCCGACCCGGCAGCGGGCTCAGCGAGGCGCCCACGCCGCGCCGGTGGCGCCCCGTGCCGTGACACATGCCGTACGTGGGCCGCTGGTCCGCGCCCGGGGAACCTACGCTCGCGGCTCGGCCGCCGCGGGAAGCGCCAGCAGTTCGTCGCTCCCCGCCGCCGGCCGGTACACCGTCAGGGCCCGCGTCCACTTCCCCAGCACCAGCCCGTCCACCGGCCCCCGCGAGACCTCACCGTCGTACGCGTAGTGCGGCGCCTCGGCCAGGCCGTCCAGCCGCAGCCGGCGCATCTGGGTGGCGAGGAGAACGCGGGAGCTGTGCAGGGTGCCGCTGAGCACCGCCAGCAGCAGCCGCGTCCGGGCGAAGGGCGTACTGCCGTCCACCGCGCGGATGTCGAGCAGCCCGTCGTCCAGGCGGGCGCGGTAGGTCGGTGCGAAACCGGCCGGGTGGTACACCCCGTTGCCCGCGAACAGCAGCCACAGCCTGCGTGGCCTGCCGTTGACGGCGACATCGATGGGGCGGGTCCCGGCGAGGACCCGCGTCAGCCCGACGGCCAGCGCCGGCCACTTGCCGATGCGGTTCTCCAGCTTCTCCCGCGCCCGCACGAGTTCGGGATAGACGCCGAGGCTGAAGGTGTTCAGGAACACCTGCTCCTGGCCGTCGTTCGGCGAGGACGCGCGGGCGAGGTCGACCGAGACGGCGTCTCCTTCCTCGACCGCGCGGGCGACCTCCTCCAGCGACTCGACGCCGAGGTCCGCGGCGAAGTGGTTGAACGTGCCGCCCGGGAAGGCCGCGAGCGGCACACCATGGCGTACGGCCGCCCCGGCCGCGGCGTTGAGGGTGCCGTCGCCGCCGCACACGCCGAGCGCCCCGCCGCAACCGGCCGCGCGGCTCGCCGCCTTGTCCAGGAGCGCGCCCAGATCGTCCTCGGGTTCCAGCTCCGTAATCCCGGCCTCCGGCAGCAGGGCGCGCAGCCGTTCGGCCGGGGCGGCCGAGTCGCCCGTACGCAACGCGACCCCCGACCCGGGGTTGACCACCACGTAGAGCCCTGCCCCGCCGGGGAGGGCCGGGGCCGGCAGGCGCGGCGGGACCGCGCCCGCGGGTTTCTCCGGCTTCACGGGCCACCAGTGACAGGTCAGCGCCGCCGCGAAACCGCCGATCACCAGCCCGGCGAGGACCTCCCCGGCACCGCTCGCGCCGGCGCGCAGCCGCGAGGCCGCGATGGCCGCGCAGACCGGCGCGGCGCCGAGACCGAAGCGCGGCGCCTCCAACGCGGCGCCCACGGCGAACGCGGCAGCCGACGCCGAGCTGCCGAACGGGACGACCCCCGCTTCACCGCGGCCGGTTGAGCGCCGCGTGATCGTGCGCGTGATCGCCTTGGCGATGGCCAGGGACCCCGCACCGCGCAGCGCCGCCCTGCGGGCCGTGCGTCCGCCCATGGCGCCCATCGCGGCGGCGGCCCCGGCCCACATCAGGCCCTCGCCGGCGCCGGCGCCGCGCGACGGCAGCGAGCGGAGCGAACGCATCGTGCCCTGGCGCAGGGGCGTCCTCCGCGGCGAACTCCACACTCCGGGGCGACGCCTGGGGACCACTCGCCTACGTCTCATGCGGGTCCGTCTACCCCCGTTCCGCCGACGGCAGGCTTGTGCCCGCGGGCTCGGGGCACGCGCAGCGCCAGGCGACCGGCTCAGCGGTCGCACGAACTTGTGGGGTGACATCCTGATGCCGCGCACCGGCATTCTCGGCACGATGGCATGGAAGGGGCCCGGCACCGCGCGCACGAGCACAAGCAGGAAACGCTCGGGAACGGCCGGCAACAAGGCCGGGGGAAAGGCCGACAACAAGGCCCGCGGCAAAGCCCGCGGCAAGGCCGGGAACCCGGCCCGTAGTGCGGCCTCCCGGGCCGCGAAAAAGGCGAGCCCGGTCGGCGCGGCCGCGAAGTCCCGCCGTTCCGGCCCCGCGAAGAAGTCGGGCGGCACCCCGCGCAAGCAGTCGACGTCGGCGCATCAGCGGCCGTGGTCCGCCGCCTTGTGGCGCTCCCTGGCCATGGTCGTCGCCTTCGTCGGCATGGTCGCCTTCGCCGTGGTGCTCGCCCGGCTGACGCTCGCCCCCTCCTCCGCGTCCGAGTCCCTGGTGCACAGCAACCTGCGCCCCGGCGACTCGATCCGCGCCTACCTGGAACAGCCCGCACTGCGCGACGCGTTCAAACAGATCGGCGGCAACATCCTGCTCGGTGTGCCGTTCGGGCTGCTGCTGCCGGTGCTGCTCCCCAAGGCACGGGGGCCGGTACGGGTCGCCATCGTCACCACCGTGGTGATGATGCTGGTCGAGCTCGTCCAAGGCGCGATCGTCGAGGGTCGTGCGTTCGACATAGACGACGTCCTCCTCAACGTCTCGGGTGCCCTACTGGGTTACCTGATCGCCGGGCGCCGCGCCGGGCGGGCGCTCCACCCCCGGCGTCACCACTAGTGGCAGCGCAAACGCCGGGCCTAGTCCACCGGCCACCGCAGACTTCACCGTCGTCCTCCCCGGCCCCGGGCTCGCGTAGCCCTGGAGCGGCCGGGGCAGGCGGTCAACAGGAGGTATCCACTGATGGAAGTAGTCCTGGATTCCCGGAAGGGAGACATCTCGCGGGCCCGGGAGGTCACCGCCACCTATGTGGCCCGGTCGTGCCCATGGGCGAATACGGACGATGTGGTGCTCGTCGTCTCCGAGCTCGTCACCAACGCCGTCCGCCACACCACCGGTTGGTGGCGCCTCCGGATCCGCCGGATGCGCGGGAGACGCCGAGGGCTGGTCGTCGATGTGGACGACACGAGTGGCAAGGAGCCAACTGTCCGCGCGCCCGACCTCACCGGCGGCGGCGGGGGCCATGGATGGCACATCGTCCGCCGCCTCGCCACGGCCGTGGAGGTCGTACCGCGACCGTACGGGAAGACCGTACGCGCGACGTGGGCCTCGCTCTCCCGCAGCGAGTCCCGCCGTACGAAGCACCGCAAGCGCCGCACGCGCCGTAGCGCGCCGGGTCTGCCGGGGCCGAGCCGAAGCTGGGCCTGAGCACGCGCCGTCGCCGCATAGGGTGGCGGGGGTGGTGTTGTCGGAAGAGATGCCTCAACGGGAGCCCCGGCTCTTGCTCTTGCTCACACCTCCGCCTTTGATCGACCTGCTCTTCTTGAATCCCCCACGACGGATGCTGTCTCGGCACACGTCGGAGTCGCTGAGGCCGTGGCCCTCGGCCCGCTGATGACTCTGTTGGGTGTCCACGCACCTCTCCCCATCATCGATGCTTTGCAGGTAGACGAACGACGCGATGACGGCGACAGGGAGCAGCAACCAGAGCACGCTTCCCCCCTTCCGGCTCTTGACCTGGCGGTTCTCCACCCTCTCGATGCGGATCACGGATCCCCCTTCTTCGTCATGCACGGATCAGACCCAGTGCATCGTAAGTGCCGCCGAAAACGTTTACTCAGGCGGGGGCCGACTCGGCGGTCGCCACCTCATCCGCCCCGGTCACCGCACTTCCTCCGGCGGCCCGGCCGTCCCGGATGACACCGGCAACCGCGAACTGCGACTGTCGCCGTGGAGCTGTACGACTCGAAGCCGAACCCCTGTCCGGCCCGGGTGTGCCGCGGTCCAGGTTCCTCGGTGCGCTCGTGCCACCGGGACGCCGGATGCTACGCTGCGCGTGAAGCGTTGAGTGCGCCGCGGGTTCTATGCCCGTGCCGTTTCGTTCCACCGGATTCCTGTCGCCCGCCTTCTTCGGCCGGCGCACGGTGGAGGCATCACCCGCGATGTGTTGTCGCGACGTCACCTTTTTTCCAGGCAGTTGACCTCGCGTCTCGGGCGCCGTCCACCGGCCGCGGCCTCGCCGACGGCACGCTCCGACCGCGTTGCCGCCCCGGCCCCGCGCGCGACTCCCCCGAGGCCACGGCTCCCCTTCCTGGGCACAGTCACCAGCACCACGGCGTGCCAGGCCGCCCCGGTCCGCCTCCCGCCGCGGCCCCCGCGGGGCGCTTCTCCCATCACCCCATCCGCAGAAGGACATTCCATGACTACGACCGCAGAACGACCCTCCCGGCCGGGCGCGACCCGCGACCACCGCACGACCTCGCGAGCAGGTGGCGACGCCACCGCCGACGAAGTGCTCGTACCGGTGCGCGGGATCGTCGACCTCGCCGGACACCACGGCCTCCTCCGCACCGACGGCTACCTGGCGGGCCCGCACGACCTGTACGTACCGGCGGCGCAGATGCGCGGACTCGGCCTGCGCAAGGGGGACTTCGTCGAAGGCGCGGCCCCCGAGCCCGGCGGCAGGTCCGGGCCGCGCGACAAGGGCCGTCCGCTGGTCCGCGTCGAACGGGTCAACGGCCGCGAGCCCGGGGGCCTCGCGGCCCGCCCCCGCTTCGCCGACCTCACGCCCCTCCACCCGCAGGAGCGCCTGCGGCTGGAAACCGGACCCGGTGACCTGACGACAAGGGTCATCGACCTGATCGCGCCGGTGGGCAAGGGCCAGCGCGGGCTCATCGTGGCCCCGCCCAGGACGGGAAAGACGATGCTCCTGCAGAGCCTCGCCCGCGCCGTAGCCCGCAACCACCCCGAAAGCCGTCTGATGATGGTGCTGCTCGACGAACGGCCCGAAGAAGTCACGGACATGCGACGCTCCGTACGGGGCGAAATCGTCTCCTCCACCTTCGACCGCCCGGCCGGTGACCACACCGCGCTCGCCGATCTGGCCGTCGAACGGGCCAAGCGGCTGGTCGAGCTCGGTCACGACGTGGTCATCCTGCTCGACTCGCTCACCCGACTCTGCCGCGCCCACAACAACAACGCACCCGGCAACGGCCGGATCCTGACCGGCGGCGTGGACTCGTCAGCACTGCACGGGCCCAAGCGGCTGTTCGGCGCGGCGCGGAACATCGAGAACGGCGGCTCGCTGACGATCCTCGCGACGGTTCTCGTCGAGACCGGATCCCGCGCCGACGACTACTACTTCGAGGAGCTGAAGAGCACCGGCAACATGGAGTTGCGACTCGACCGGACCCTCTCCGACAAGCGCATCTTTCCCGCGGTGGCCGTCGCCCCCTCCGGCACGCGCCGCGAGGAACTCCTCATCGCGCCGGAGGAGCTGGCCGTCGTCCGCAGGCTGCGGCGGGCCCTGCACGAGCGGGACGCCCACCAGGGCATCGAACTGCTGCTGGAGAGGATGAAGCGCACCGGCAGCAACGCCGAGTTCCTGCGCGACATCGACCTCACCTTGGCACGCAACCGGAGGCCCGGCCACGGCGACGAACACGCCTCGGCCGCCTAGGGGAGTTCGCCTCCGCCCAGGGGCGATTGTTGCCTCCGCCCAGGGGCGTTTGTTGCCTCCCGTGGCCGTCTGCGCCCCCTACGGCCGCCTGTTGCCGCTCACCGTTTGTCGGCGAGCAGCCGCTCCACACGGTCGAAACGCTCGTGCAGGGCACGCAGTTCGGAGTCCATGGCGCCCTCGCCCTCCTTTGCGTACCGGCGTACTTCCGAGCCAAGACGGTGGGCGTCCTGCTCGGCCTTGCCGACGAACCAGGTGGCGATGGCCGCCGTGACCATCCCGAACGTCGTGATCCCGGCCAGCATCAGCACCGAGGCGATGACCCGGCCCCCGAGGGTCACCGGATACAGGTCGCCGTATCCCACCGTCGTCGCCGTCTCGATCGCCCACCAGACGGCCTTGGGGAACGAGGTGATGTTGGCGTCCGGCGCGCCCTCCTCGGCGGGGACGACCAGCGCCGAACCCACGAGCAGGATGACGACCGTTGCCAGGGACACCCACAGCGCGGCCCGCACATGGAGCTTCCGCCACCAGCGCTTGCCCGCCAGCCTGCCCATGAGGATCACGAGAAACGACTGCTGCACGGGCATCCTCACATCCGACGGGCACGATTCCGTACGACGCTACTGCGGGTGGCGGCACCGAAGGGCCTGACACACACGCTCGTTACCGGGCCCTTGTCCGCCTTCGCCCGTACGGGGCCGGGTAGTTGAACCGCCGCCCGCCACACGGCTCGCCGCCCGCCGCATGCCTCGCCGCCCGCCACACGGCTCGCCGCCCGCCGCACGGCCGCGGCTTGGTACGACCGTGGCGTCCCGCCGTGCCGCCGCACGCTCGCGGTGTCCGTCCGGAGAGAGCACCGGTGCACAGCGGCAGGCCACCGAGAAGCTGCCGTCCTCGGGGCGACCGGTGGCGCACTCCCCTCCTGCCGCGCCGCGGCCGCCCGGCAGGCGTCCGCGCGCCTCGCTACGGAGCGCACGTTTCTCCGCTCATGTCGGGCACCTTCTCGCGTCGGTTGAGTAGATGCGGAGAATCCGGATCCGGTTGTGCCGCTCCCCGAATCGGCGCGGGCATGCCGGGCATGGACAGCGGTACCTGCTCGCGACGAAGGTCGCGATCACCGCGCGGCCGCCCCGGTCCCTCCACCCGCTCCTCGTAGGCTGGAGCCGTGACACGGTTGATCGTGGCTGCCGGGGGAGGAGGCGACGCTGTCGCCGCCGCGATGCTCGACACCGCCCTCCACGGGGACGACCCCGCCCTGCATGGGGAGAAGGCGGAGAGGGCCGGCCCGGCGGTGATCCTCACCTACGCCTGGGACCGGCTCCTGGTGGACCCGGTCGCCGGTCCGCGGGCGCCTTCGGACTTCACCGGACTGCGCGAGCTCGCCTCCGGGGTCCTGGCCGTTCCCGCCACTGCCGCCCCCGTGCCTCCGGCGGGCTCGACCCTCCCCCGGCTGGCCGCCGAACTCCCCCACACCTTCGTCCTCATCGACGCTTCCCGCGGGGTCGAGGGCGTCACGGCCGGCATCCGGGACCTCGTCGCGCACCTGGCACCCGAGTCGATCGACCTGCTCGACGTGGGCGGCGACATCCTCGCCCGTGGCGACGAGCCCACGCTCCAGAGCCCGCTGGCGGACGCCCTGACCCTGGCGGCCTGCAGCAGGATCGACGCACCCGTCCGCCTTCTCGTCGCGGGGCCCGGCCTGGACGGCGAGATCCCCGTCGACGACCTCCGCCCCCGCCTGGGCGAGCGGGTGCTGACCTTCGGCCCGGCACAGGTCGCGGCTGCGGACCGGGTACTGGAATGGCACCCCTCCGAGGCCGCGGCCATGCTCGCGGCCACGGCCCGCGGGGAGCGCGGCGTCTGCGAGGTACGGGGCTCAGGGCTGCAGGTCCCCCTCAGCGACGGGAGCCCCGGCGTCCACGAGGCCGACCTCGGCGCAGCGCTGCACAGGAACGAGCTCGCCCGCGCCCTTCTCACCTCGGCGAGTCTGGACGAGGCCGAGCGGCACAGCCGGGAGATCTGCGGCTACTCCGAGATCGACTACGAGCGGGAGCGGTCGGCGGCGGCGCTGCGCGCGGAAAGTACGGCCTTCGAGCTGGACCGCGATGCGGTGCTGGAGGGGCTCGACCGGTTCGAGAGCGCAGCGCGTGCGCGGGGCGTCACACACACCTCGTTCCGGCGGATCACCGAGGTGCTGGGCGTTCCCGGTTCCGCACGCCTGGCGCTGCGGGATCTGCTGATCGAGGCCCGCCCGGAGCAGTACGCGGCTCCGCTGTGGCGTCTGCGGCGGCCTGCCTGACCACCGCTGTCCACAGCCCTTGACACCCGGCTCCCCTTGCTGGATTACTGGCCCCACCCGAACGGTCGGTCGGGAGCAAGGTGGTGGAACGGCATGACGATCTCTTCGGCAGGGTCAGGAGCGGGGGCACGACGCGGGGCAGCGCCGGATGCCGACGAGCTGGATGCCGCGGAGCGCATGAGTGCCGACGAGCTCCGGAGCCGGCAACTCACCAGGCTCCAGGCCACGTTGCGTCATGCCTATGATCATGTGGAGCTGTACCGGCGGAAGTTCGACGAGGCCGGGGTCCGGCCCGAGGACTGCCGCACGCTTGCCGACCTCGCCCGCTTCCCCTTCACCACCAAGGCCGACCTGCGGGACACCTACCCCTTCGGCATGTTCGCCGTGCCGGAGACCGAGGTCCGGCGCATCCACGCCTCCAGCGGCACCACCGGCCGACCCACCGTCGTCGGCTACACCGAGCGGGATCTGGCGGTGTGGGCCGAGGTGGTGGCCCGTTCCATCCGCGCGGCCGGTGGCCGCCCCGGCCACAAGGTCCACATCTCGTACGGCTACGGCCTGTTCACCGGCGGACTCGGGGCGCACTACGGCGCCGAGCGCCTCGGTTGCACCGTCGTCCCCGCCTCCGGCGGCATGACCGCCCGCCAGGTGCAGATCATCCAGGACTTCAGGCCCGAGATCATCATGGTCACGCCCTCCTACATGCTCACGCTCCTCGACGAGTTCGAGCGCCAGGGCATCGACCCGCGTTCCACCTCCCTGCGCGTCGGCATCTTCGGTGCGGAGCCGTGGACCGAGGAGATGCGGCGCGAGATCGAGGAGCGGCTCGACCTGCACGCGGTGGACATCTACGGCCTGTCCGAGGTCATCGGCCCCGGCGTCGCGCAGGAGTGCGTGGAGACCAAGGACGGCCTGCACGTGTGGGAGGACCACTTCTTCCCCGAGGTCGTCGACCCGGTGACGGACGAGGTGATGGCCGAGGGGGAGATGGGCGAACTGCTCTTCACCTCCCTCACCAAGGAAGCCATGCCGGTCGTCCGTTACCGCACGCGCGACCTCACGCGGCTGCTGCCCGGCACGGCCAGGCCCGCGTTCCGGCGGATCGAGAAGATCACCGGTCGCTGCGACGACATGATCATTCTGCGCGGCGTGAATCTCTTCCCCAGCCAGATCGAGGAGATCATCCTCCGTACGCCCGGGGTCGCCCCGCACTTCCAGCTCCATCTGACGCGCCGGGGGCGGCTGGACCACATGACCGTACGGGCCGAGGCACGGCCCGGTGCCAGACCCGAGCAGCGGGCGGCGGCGACGGCCGCGATCGTGCAGGCCGTCAAGGACGGGATCGGGGTGAGTGTCGAGGTCGAGGTGGTCGAACCGGAGTCCTTGGAGCGGTCGGTGGGCAAGATCCGCCGTATCGTCGACACCCGCGGAGACTGACGGCGGGGTGTTCCACCGGGCGCGACCGCACGCGCGCACGGACCGATCACGCGGGAGCGCACCGGCGACGCGCGCGGAGGCGGTCCGTGCGGAAGCCTCGCCGCGCGGTATCCGGCAACGGCGGGGGGTGGTCGGCCCAGCCACCAAAGCGAGCGTCCCCGGTCCTACGGCACACGGACACGCGGACACGCGGACACATAGGCACACGGGCACACGGGCACACGGGCACACGGGCCAGAACGACGGGCGGCGGATCGTAGGGGGGCGGAGCCCGCGGCGGTCGGTTCAGTCGTCCGCCGCGGCGTCCGACTCCGCCTTCCCGACCGCCGATTCGGCGTCGTCCACGAGCTTCTGCATTCGCGAGAGGTCCGAAGAGCCGGTGGCCGGAGTCGTATCACTGCCGGCGGACGCGGACGGGCCGTCGTCCGCCCCCGACCGCTCGCCCCCGCCGCAGCCCGTGACGAGCACCACGGCCGCGGCCAGGGAGGGCAGGACGAGGGCGGACATACAGTGCGTCCGCATCAACTCGCGCTCCCGTCGCTCCCGTTGCCCTCGCTCTTGCCCACGTCCGCCTGCTTCCCGTTGTCGTTGGCGGCGCACCACTCCCGGACCTCCTTCAGGTCCTTCCGGCGCTGTTGGAGAGTGCTGACGAGCGAACGGCGGAAGGTGAGCCTGTGGTTGAGGAAGGTCTTGATCTCGCTGTGACCCGCCTTTTCGGCGTTGGCGACACGCTTCTCCAGCCGGGCGATCGAACCGCGCCGTGCCTCACCGGCGCGCAGCCGGTCCAGCGCCCGTTCGATACGCTTGTCGATCTTCGAGGCGCGCTTGCACAGCCGCTTGGCACCGTCGCCCTTGGGCGCGGACCGGTGGGCGCGCTTGCCGTGGTCGCCGCCCCCGGAGCTCCCCTCGGAACCCGCCTCGGCGATCCCGGCTCCGGCGATCAGCACACCGGTCACGGCGGCGGTGACGGCGACCGCAAGTGCCTTCTTCCTCTTCCCGTTGCGCGGCTCACCGCTCCGCGGATGCCCGTTGTGCGGGGCGTTCGATGTGCCGGGCGTGTCCGGGGTGTTGGGTGTCGTGGGCATGGCGGTCCCTCCCGGTCCGGTGGGTCTGTTGTCCATCGCCCGGAAGGCTAGGAACCGTCTTTGTGGAAACCTTGTGGCCGTCCGGCGGGCCGCCGCCCGGCCACCGTAAGCCCGCCCCATCAACCGGCCCCGCCGGGGCACCCCGCCGATCAACCGGCCCCGCAGACCCGCCGCGACGATCAATCGGTCCCGTGGGCCGCCGTGCCGATCATCCAGTCCCGCCGCAGCGGCAGCGTCGCCTCCGCCGCCGACGGCCCGTCGCGCAGCGGCAGCCGCACCTCGATACGGGTTCCCGCTCCGCACGACGGGTCCAGCACCCGTATCCGCCCCCGGTGCAGGGCGATCTGCTGGGCGACCAGGGTGAGTCCGAGGCCGGAGCCGGGGCTGTCCGGCCGCCGCCGGAACCGCTCGAACACCGCATCCCGCGTTTGCGGCGGGATGCCGGGGCCGCGGTCGTCCACGGTCAGTACCGCGACGCGCCCACCGGGGGTGGACGCGTCCGGTTGCTCGACCGCCGTGCGCAGCACCGCGTCGACCTCGGCCGGACGCCCGTCCCGGCGGCCGTGCACCAGGGCGTTGGTGAGGAGGTTGTCCACAACGCTGCGCAGCCCGGGTTCCCAGCCGTGCACCAGTACCCCGGGCACGCCGTCGACGCCGATCCGCGCCTCGGGGTGCCGGCGGCGCAGGCCACCGGCCGACGCGTCGAGCACCTCGGCCAAGTCCACCGGGCCGAACGCCTCGGCCTCGACCAGGTCGCCGCGTCCCAGTTCGCGCAGCATCACCAACAGGCCGAGCAGACGAGCGTGTTCGCGCCGGAGATCGGCCAGCACCTCGTCCCGCTCCTGCGCCTCCAGACCCGGGTGGTCGGCGAGGATCTCCAGGTTGGTCTGCATGCTCATCAGCGGGGTACGCATCTCGTGGGACGCCGCGGCCGAGAAGGACCGTGCGGTGGCGAGTGCCTCCCCCGTACGAGCCGCCTGCTCGTCGTACCGGGCCAGTACGGTCCGCAGCGTGGCCGCCAGGTCGTCGACCTCCCCGACACCCGTGGGCGCGTGCACCGGCCGCGTCGCGGACGAGCGGGGGTCGAGTCCGCTGGTGCGCTGCTGGAGCAGGCGCAGCGGGCGGGCGGCACGCGAGGCGACCGCCCAGGCCAGGACCCCGGAGAGGGGCGCGGCGAGCAGCGCAACGGTGACCACGCGCCTGCGGACGAGGCCGAGTTGGGCCTCACCCGCGGTGTCCGGGGAGAACAGCCACAGCGTTCCCGCGATGCTCTTCTGCCGCCCCCCGGTGATCCCGACGGACATGACCCGCCAGCTCGTGTCCCCCGCGCGCAGGGTGAGGGGTGCGGGCGCGGCCTCGGGCAGGGCCACGGACGGTTCGGGCTGCGGCCCACCGGACGACGTGCCCTCGGGACCGACGAGCCGGATGCCGACGTCGAGCGCGGAGGTGTAGAGGCGGCGCTCGCGGGACTGCAGAGCCGCCGACGGCCGGTCGTTGGCGGCGGCCCGCAGCAGCCGCCGGGCGTCCTGGGCGACGGCCGCGGCGCGCTCGCGCAGATGGGCGTCCTGCTGTCCGTGCAGGTCGGCGGCGACGAGCCGGAGCAGCAGCCAGCCGGAGGCCAGTACCAGCAGGGGTACGGCGACGCCCACGGCGAGCGCGATCCGCGTGGAGAGCTTCACGGGCCCTCCCCGCGCACCGCGGCGTCGACCGGCCCGCCCGGGTCCCCGTCGCGCAGGACGAAGCCGACACCTCGCACCGTATGGATGATCCGGGGGCGCCCGCCGGCTTCGAGCTTGCGGCGCAGATAGCTGACGAAGGTGTCGACGGCGTCGGTGCGCACCTCGAAGTCGTAGCCCCAGACGCGGTCGAGGAGCTGGTCGCGGGTGAGCACGATCCCGGCGTTGCGCGCGAGGACCTCCAACAGCTCGAACTCGCGCCGGGTGAGGTTGAGTTCCTCGTCGTCCAGGCGTGCCCGCCGGGCCGCCGGGTCCATGGCCAGACCGCCGACCCGTACCCCGTCGGTGGTCCGGGGCGGACGGCGGCGGAGCAGGGCTTGCAGCCGCAGCACCAGCTCCTGGAGCGCGAAGGGCTTGACGAGGTAGTCATCGCCGCCCGCCTGGAGCCCTGCGATCCGGTCGCCGGTCTCGTCGAGCGCCGACAGCATCAGCACCGGCACGTCGTTGGAGTCCTCGCGCAGTGCGCGGCACACCTCGATCCCGCTGAGGCCGGGCATCGAGATGTCGAGCACGATCACATCGGGGGGCTGCGCCCGTGCGCTGTTCAGCGCCGCCCGGCCGCCGTCGGCCAGGGCCACCGAGAAGCCGCGCAGTCGCAGCCCGCGCTCCAGCGATCTGCGGATCGCGGCGTCGTCGTCGACCACCAGGACGCGCCCCTGGACCTCGCTCTCGGCCATACGGTCCTCCCTCCACGGCTGCCCGGGCGCACCATCGTGCACCAGAGGGCTGTGCCCGGGGCAGGGAGGAGCCGGGTACCGGTCGCGGCGGCTCAGCTCTTCTCGAGTTCGGCGGCACCGAACG
Organism: Streptomyces sp. NPDC051776; assembly: GCF_040681345.1. Classification (NCBI taxonomy): domain Bacteria; kingdom Bacillati; phylum Actinomycetota; class Actinomycetes; order Kitasatosporales; family Streptomycetaceae; genus Streptomyces; species Streptomyces sp. NPDC051776. The sequence goes on from NZ_JBFAYQ010000002.1 coordinate 35,067, forward strand.
AGACGTCGAAGCGGTCGCACCAGATGGACACGCTCTGGTACTTGTTCAGGTCGGTGCCGTCCGGGATGCGGTAGTTCTGGTCGCCCTTGTTGCCCTTGAGGTCGCCCAGATTCTCGTAAGCGCCGTCGTCGAAGACGTGCCAGCCCGATGAGCCCTTCTTCACCGGGGCGTCGGTGAGCCAGACGTGCAGGGCAGGTCCGTCACTGGTGTCGAGCTCCTCCAGCCGCAGGAACCGTTCCCCGCCAGCGCTCTCCAGGATCTTCACGGTTCCGCTCGTCGGGTGCTCGTGACTGATCAGCTTGCCGGTGGCCAGCGTCTTCAGGCGCTGCGGACGTGGTGACTCCTCGCCGGGCCGGGGCGCGACCTGCGTGGGCAGATCCTCCTCGACGGTCTCGTTCGTCCACAGCTTCCACGGCTGGAACCAGTACAGCCCGAACCCCGCTCCGGCCGCTCCGATGAGCAGGACGCCGATGACCACGGGGTTGCGCAGCAGCCGATACAGGCGATGCATGAAGTCTCTCCAGTCTCCTCGGGCACCGGGCTCCGGCCCACCTCACAGGTACGTAGCGCACGGCGAGCACCGCCGACCGACGACGAACCGCCCACGATCGTCCTGACCATGACACCGTGTGAGGCCCTGCTACGGTTCGCGGACGGCGGCCGCGCCCGCGGTCCCTCCGGCGTCCCCCGCCGCCTCCAGCCTGTTGTTGGGCTGGACGTCGACCGCGAAGTGATGACGAGCACCGCCACGAACAGCGCGAGTGCGGCCACGGTCCACCGCCGTGGAGCACGCCCGTCCCCGGGGATGTGCAGCGCCGCGGCCGCGGGGGTGGCGCAGCAGCGCGCAGGCGAAGGCGAGGGCGAACCGGCCCGATGGCGGTCATGTGCGTGCAAAGGTCGCGGGGGTCACTCCGCCCCCTCCGCCTGCACGCGCGGCAGGGCCTTGTCCAGCCAGTGCGGCATCCACCACGCGCTCCGGCCCAGCAGCGTCATGACGGCGGGTACGAGCAGCAGACGGACGATCGTGGCGTCGACGAGTACGCTGACGGCGAGGCCCAGACCGAGCATCTTCACCACGATGTTGGTGCTGATGATGAACGCCGCGAAGACGCTGACCATGATCAGCGCGGCGCAGGTGATCACCCGCGCGGTGATCTCCAGCGCGTGCGCGACGCTGCCCCGGCTGTCCCCGGTCCTCACCCACGCCTCGTGCACGCGCGAGAGCAGGAACACCTCGTAGTCCATGCTGAGCCCGAAGATGATCGCGAACATCATCATGGGCACATAGCTCTCGATCGGCACCGTGCCGGAAACCCCCAGTTCGGGCCCGCCCCACCCCCACTGGAAAACCGCGACCACGACGCCGTACGAGGCGCCGATCGAGAGCAGATTGAGCACGGCGGCCTTCAGCGCCACCAGAAGCCCGCGGAAGACGATCAGGATGATGATGAAGGCCAGGCCGACGACGACCGCGATGATGAGCGGGAGCCGGTCCGCGATGATGTTGCGGAAGTCGACCTGCGCGGCGGTGGTCCCGGTGACGTAGCCCTTGGCGTCGGTGCCCGAAACGGCCTGCGGCAGCACATCGTCGGCGAGGTGGTTGATGAGGTCGGTCGTCGCGGCGTCCTGCGGGCGCTGGGCCGGGATGACGGTGCTGAGCAGCACGTCGCCGTCGCCGGGGGTCTGGAGCGGGGAGAAGCTCGCGCTGCCGGGGACACCGGTCAGCGCCTTCTGGACGCTGTCGGCCAGGGCGGCGCGGTCCGCGTTGGGGACCTTCGTCTGATCGACGACGACGGTCACCGGGCCGTTGGCACCGACGCCGAAGCCGTCCGTGATCAGGTCGAAGGCGCGCCGGTCGGTGAAGCTGGTCGGGTCGGCGCCGTCGTCGATGTGCCCGAGCTGGATGGAGAACAGCGGGACGGTGAGGACGGCCAGCACGGCGAGTCCGCCGCCCAGGAACCACCAGGGGCCCCGCTCGACGCGCTGGGCGTACCGGTGCCAGGTGCCCTGGGCCTCGGCAGCGCCCGTCCCCGTACCGCCGCCTCCCGCCGCGGCCCCGGGCGTCGCGGCCGCCGGCGCGCCGGACTCGGCGACGGGTGTCCGTACCCGGAAACGGTCGATGTGACGACCGATCAGCCCGAGCAGCGCCGGTACGAGTGTGAGAGCCCCGAGGACGGCGGTGACCACCGTGATCGCGGCGGCCACGCCCAGCTTGCTGATGAAGCTGACGCCCGAGACGGCCAGTCCGGCCAGCGCGACGATGACGGTGCAGCCCGAGACCACCACAGCGTGGCCGCTCGTGGCCACGGCCCGGCCGGCGCTCTGCACCGGATCGGCTCCGTCCATGACCTGCTGACGGTGGCGGGTCAGGAGGAACAGGGAGTAGTCGATGCCGACGCCGAGCCCGATCATCGTCGCCAGCGTCGGTGAGACGGAGGCGAAGGTCCACGCCGCCGCGACGAGGCCGAGGCAGCTCACACCGACGATGACGCTGAGCAGCGCGGAGAGCAGCGGCACCCCGGCGGCAATGAGACTGCCGAACCCGATGAGGAGCACCACGACCGCCACCCCGAACCCGATCCCCTCGCTCAGCAGATCGTTGGCCTTGGGCCGGGCGAGTTCGCCGAGGCTGCCCCCGTACTCGACGTCGACATCGGCCTCGCGCAGCGGCTCGACCGCGCTGTCGACCCGGTCGAGGTACGACGTCCCCAGGGCCTGGGGATTGGTGTCCCAGCGCACCGTGATGTACGCGATCTTGCCGTCCTTCGAGAGCGGCGAGGAGGGCTTGGGGCCGTTGGCGGAAGGGCTCGGCTGCGGCGGCGGGGGCTGCGAGGAGGACGGCAGCGGGTTCTGCGCGGCGATGACGTGCGGAAGCTTGGAGAGGTTGTCGACCACCTGGTCGACCTGACCGCGGTCGTCGGTGAGCGGCTTGGCCGAGTCGTGGAGTACGACCGTGGCGCTCTGCCCGCCCAGTTGGGGCGCGTGGTCGTCCAGGACGTCGACGCCCTCCTGGGACTGGGTCCCGGGCAGGGAGAAGTTGTCGGCGTACGTTCCGCCCCAGGTGTCGTTCGCGGCGTGCACACCGCCCAGCGCGATCAGCCAGAGGACGATGACGATGTAGTGATGGCGTGCGCACCACTCGCCGAGCGGCCTGAGCAGCCCCCGACGTGGCGTGTCCGGCGCCGTGGCGGCGCTGTTGTTCCTGCGCGACGGCATGGGGGCTCCCGGGGCTCGGTCATCCGTTTTGTGACGATAAGTCAGCTACGGACGCCCGGGGCGGCGCGACACAGCCGCCGGCGCTGTTCGCCCGGCCCGAAGGAGCCCCGCGGTTCCGAGCCGTGTCCGGGGCGGGTCTTGAGCGGGGGCTCAGCGGGGCCGAAGGACGCGGAGATGGGACACCTCGTACGACATGGTGGTGGCGGAGGGGTCCGGCGCCGGGTGGTGTTCGCCCGCGCAGACGGAGAGATTCACGATGAGGTACGCGCTCCAGCCGCGGCCCACACCCGTACCGTCCGCAAACACCCGTGAGTCGTTGACCCACCAGATGACGGAGTCGGCCCCGAAGACGACCCGCAGAGCGACGCTGGCGCCGGGCCGGATATCCGGGGCGGCGTGGTGGTGACCGCCACCGCGCACATGGTTCGACAACTCCAGCACGTGCGGGTTGTCGGGGTGGTACTCGAAGACATCGATCTCGTTGCCGCCGTCCCGCCAGGTCCAGATCGCGGGCCACGCCCCCGCCTCGACCGGCAGCCGGACTTCGGCCTCCAGCACGTCTCCGGTGCGGACGGCGAACTCCTCGGCGCTGCCCTCCGTGGTCAGCAGGCCGGTGCTCCAGGAGCCTTCGGGACGGCGAGTGGCGAGGAAGACGCCGTCGCGGGAGTAGGACGGATCGCAGACGAGGTGGTCGAGCTTGTTGTCGCCGGGATTGGTCGGACCGCCGCCCGGATAGGCCCAGGAACGGCCGGCGACCCACTGTTCCTTCGAAGCGAAGTCGGCGGTGAGGACGGCCCGGTGGCCGCGGTGCCGGCCGTGATCGCGGTGCATGGCGCGACCCTAGTGCCGTCCCCGCGGGGGACGGAGGAGGAACGGCGGGCGCCGCGCGGACGGAGCGGCAGAGTGTCGGGGGATAGCGCGACACATACCCCTGGGTGGTATGTTCGCCGTCGACCCTCGAGTGAGGCGGCACGGTGCGCGTACGCGATACGGCGAGACGAGCCGGTGTCCTCGGACACCTGCTGCTCGTCGTCGTGCTCGCCTTCTCCGTCTTCGTCATGCACACCCTCGGCCATCCTGACGAGGGGTCCGGTCCGCACGAGGGACCCCAGGCCGCGCATGCGGCGGCGGCTGCCGGTTCCATGGCGGTGGACGCGCGTGGGAGCGGTGAGTCGTACGATGCCCGGCCCCATCTCGCCGGGGTCATGGGTGCCCGGCACGCCGGGACCATGGGTGCCCACCACTCCGGGGTCATGGGCGCCCACCACTCCGGAGCCATGGGTGCCCACCACTCCGGCGTCATGGGTGCCGCCGTGACCGGTCCCCACCACGCCGCCGTGACCGGTGCTCACCGCGCCGCGATCAGGAGTGCTGCCCCCGCGGCCGTGCAGGCTCCGCCCCTCGCCGGGTCGGCCGGCGTCGCGGCGCCCCCTGAGGCGAACGGTCCTGCCGGGCACGGGATGGACCCGTCCTCGGTGTGCGTGGCCGTCCTCGGGTCGCTGCTGATCGCCGGGTTCGTACGGGTGCTGCTCGCCCGCCGGCGACCGTCGCGTACGGCCGGCCCGGTCCGCTCCGCGGCGACCTCGCCCGCACCCCGCTCGCCGCCCCCTCGCGCACCCAGTCTCGCGGAACTGTCCGTCCTGCGGATGTAGGCCGGCCCGGCCACGCGGACGCCCGTACGCGGCATGACCTTCCGCGTACCCCGTGCTCAGGTACGGCCGACGGCGCTCGGCAGCCGTCAACGCCCGGCTTCGGCCTGCCCGGTGACACCGGAGGGCCCGGCCAAGCCGCGTCCGCGTACCCCGAAGTGCCGTTCATCGCACACCGGACAGACACCACGAGGTGCACCACCATGCATGGATTCCTTCGCACAACCCGCCGTGCCCGGCGCGGCCGCATCGCCCTCGCGAGCGCTGCCGCCGCAGTGCTCCTGCTCGCCGCGTGCGGCGATGCCGGGGACGACGCGTCGCACGGCGCCCGGCACGGCGCCGGCCCGTCCGCCACGGCCACGACGGGCGGCTCCGGCACCGCCTCCGGCGGTTTCAACGACGCCGACGTGACGTTCGCGCAGCAGATGATTCCGCACCACCGGCAGGCGCTGGAGATGGCGCGACTGGCCGAACGGCGCTCCTCCGACCCGGAGATCCGGAAACTGGCCGGACAGATCGAGGTCGCCCAGGACCCCGAGATCGAGATCCTGCGGTCCTGGCTCAAGGCGTGGGGCAAGCCCGAGTCGCCCGGCAGCGGCACGGAGCACGGAGCCACCGGCCACGGGAACATGGACCACGGGGGTGGCCACGGGGCCTCAGGCATGATGTCCGCGGACGAGATGTCCCGGCTGGAGAAGGCCGAAGGTGCCGACGCCGACCGTGAGTTCGCGCGGCTGATGATCCGTCATCACGAGGGCGCCGTCGCGATGGCCGAGGAGGAGCGGCGGAACGGCCGCCATACGAAGGCCAAGGCGCTGGCCGCCGCTGTCGTCAAGGGCCAGTCGGCCGAGATCGTACGGATGAAGCGGTTCCTCGACAGCCGCTGACCTCCACCGCCGACCCGCCTCTGCGCCCGCCCCCCCGTGGGTTCCGGGAATCCACGGGGGGACAGCACAGGTGCCCACCGCACTGACGCCGAGTTGTAAACGGCGCCGTCGGCACCGCGAGGTCGATTCCGTCGACGACGCGCGTCTCGCCGAAGGTCTTCACCAGTCCCTCGGTCTCGATCGCGGGCCCGGACGTGCGCTTGCTCATGGCGTTCCCGTCCTTCCGCTCCTCCGTTTGAACACAGAAGACCGGATGAACACAGAAGCCGGAGCGAAGGGTCATCGCTCCCGGCGCGAAGTCTCCCCGGCTCTCTCCCGCTGCCGCCGCGCGGAGTCCAGGAGATAGGGCACGTCGGTGACCATGACGCCCGGCATGAACAGCAGCCTGGCCTTCAGCCGCAGGGCGCTCTGGTTGTGCAGGAACTGCTCCCACCAGTGGCCCAGCACGTACTCCGGGATGAAGACGGTGATCACGTCGCGTGGGCTCTCCCTGCGGATCCCGCGCACGTACGCGAGTACGGGGCGGGAGATCTCGCGGTACGGGGAGTCCAGGACGATCAGTGGCACACCCATGTCATGGGCCTCCCACTCCCGCCGCAGCTCCTCGGCCTCCTCCCGGTCGACCCCGACGGTGAGCGCCTCCACGCTCTGGGCGTGGATGGACAGCGCGTAGCCGACCGCGCGCAGCGTCGGCGCGTGGATCCGGGAGACGAGAATGATCGCGTGGTTGCGGGCGGGCGGCTCCGGCCCGGCGTCCGGTGCCACGCTCAGCTCCTCGGCCACGTTGTCGTAGTGCCGCCGTACGCCCCGCATGCCGAGGATGAGCAGCGGCATCGCGATGACCACGAGGTAGGCGCCGTGGGTGAATTTGGTGACCACGACGATCACCAGGACGATGCCCGTGAACGTGGCACCGACCGCGTTGATCGTCTGGGAGCGGCGGATCCGGCGCCGGGCCGCACGGCCGGTGGTTGTCAGCAGCTCCTTCTGCCAGTGCCGCACCATGCCGGTCTGGGACAGCGTGAACGAGACGAAGACACCGACGATGTAGAGCTGGATGATCGCGGTGACGCTGGCGTCGAACGCCACGATCAGACCAATGGCCGCGAGGGCCAGCAGGACGATGCCGTTGGAGAACACCAGGCGGTCGCCGCGGTGGTGCAACTGCCGTGGCAGATAACGGTCCTGGGCGAGGATCGAGGCGAGCATCGGGAAGCCGTTGAAGGCCGTGTTGGCGGCCAGGATCAGGATCGCGGCGGTGGCCGCCTGCACGTAGTAGAAGAACACCTCGGCGCCGCCGAAGGACGCCCGGGCGATCTGGGCGAGCGCGGTGGGCTGGTCGCTGCCGGCAGGCAGTCCGAGTTCAGTGGGATCGGCGGCCACGTGCACGTGGTAGGTGAGGGCCAGGGCGGTGATGCCGACGAACATGGTCACCGAGAGCAGGCCCATGATCGCCAGGGTCGTGGCCGCGTTACGGCTCTTGGGCTTGGCGAACGCGGGCACGCCGTTGCTGATCGCCTCCACGCCCGTCAGGGCCGTGCATCCGGAGGCGAAGGCGCGCATCCCCAGCAGAACCAGGCCGAGCCCCGCGAACGTCCCCGTGGCGTGGATGGTCAGATCGGCCGACTCGGCGCGGACGGTCTCGCCAGTCGCCAGGCGCACCGCGGCGAAGGCGAACATCAGGCCGACGCCGGCCACGAAGCCGTAGGTGGGGAACGCGAAGGCGCGGCCCGACTCGCGGATGCCCCGCAGATTCAGCAGGGTCAGCAGCGCCACGAACCCGGTTGACATGCTCACCGCGTGGTCGGCCAGCCCGGGCGCTGCCGAGGTGATCGCGGCGACACCGGCCACCACGGAGACGGAGACGGTGAGGACGTAGTCGACGAGCAGCGCGCTGGCGGCCGTCAGAGCGGCGCCCTGCCCGAGGTTCTCCGAGCTGACCACGTACGCCCCACCGCCGTTCGGATACGCGTGGCAGGTCTGCCGGTAGGAGGCGACGACGACGATCAGCAGGGCCACGATGCCGGCGCCGACGTACCAGGCGAGGTGGAGCAGGGAGAGCCCGCCGAGCGCGAGGATCAGCAGGATCTCCTCCGTCGCGTACGCCACGGACGAGAGCGGGTCGCTGCAGAAGAGCGGCAGGGCCAGCCGCTTGGGCAACAGGGTCTCGCCCATCCGCGTCGTGGGCAGCGGACGACCCAGAAGGACGCTTTTGCGAAGGGCGTTCACACTGAAGGAGATTACGGACAGTGCGCACCGCCCCGGGTCCGCCTATGGGCCGAATGGTCGAGCAGCCGCCACATGACGGGGTTGCGGACGGCACCCGCGAAGGCGTACGGGAGCGGGTCAGAGCCAGTCGCGGCGTTTGAAGACCTGGTAGAGGCCGACACAGACCGCGGCCATCAGCAGCAGGGCCAAGGGGTAGCCGTACACCCAGCTCAGTTCGGGCATGTGCCGGAAATTCATGCCGTAGATCGTCCCGACGAGGGTCGGTGCGAAGAGAATGGCCGCCCAGGCAGAGATCTTCTTGATCTCCTCGTTCTGTGCATGGCCCGCTTCGGCCAGCAGCTTCATCTCGGCGTTCTGCTGCTGCGTCACCAGTGTGCCGTTGACGACGAGGATGTCGCCGAGCATCTGACGGAAGCCGTCCACCCGCTCAACCACGGTCGTGGCGTGGTCGGCGACATCGCGCAGATACCGCTGCAGCTCCTCGTCCGTCCTGTACTTGGCGAAACCGGCCGAGAGCCCCTGGAGCATCTGGAGCAGGGGCCGGGTCGCGCGCTGGAACTCCACGACCTCGCGGGACAGCTCGTAGATACGTCGGGAGACCCGCGGGTCGCCGCCGAAGACCTCGGTCTCGATCTCGTCGATGTCGTTCTGCAGACCGGCGACCACGGGCGCGTAGCCGTCCACGACGGCGTCCAGGATCGCGTAGAGGACCGCCTCGGTCCCCAGGCGCAGCAGATCGGGGTCGGCCTCCATACGGCGGCGCACCGCTGACAGGTCGGGGGCCTCGCTGTGGCGCACGGTCAGGACGAAGTCCGGGTTGACGAACACATGCAGCTCGCCGAAGTCGACGTCCTCGGTCTCGTCCCGGTAGCGGGCGGCGCGCAACACGACGAACAGGGTTTCACCGTAGCGCTCGAGCTTGGGCCGCTGGTGGGCGACGATCGCGTCCTCCACGGCCAGCTCGTGCAGTCCGAAGACCTCGGCCGCGGCGAGGAGCTGCTCCTCCGCGGGCCGGTACATCCCGATCCAGGCCATGGCGTCCGGCTCGTCGGGCAGCTTGTTGTACGCCTCGGCGAGCGAGGAGGGGGTACTCACGCGGCGTCCGTCGCGGTAGACCGCCGCGTCGACGACGCTGGACTCCGCGGGCGGCACCGGCTCCTCACGGTGCCGGGGCTCCAGCGAGTGCTCCGGCGCCGGCTCTGGACGGCGGCCGTTGCGGGACTGTGTGGCGCGCTTGTACGGGCGGAGCGCGCGGGAACGCCAGTCGCTCATCGACATGGCGGGCCCCCTTCCGGGCGGGACGGGGCCGACCGGCGAAGGTGCGGAGGCCGGTCAGCGCGGGCAGGGACTGGGAGGCTGGCTACTCATGGCGGCCCCACCTCCTGCTGTCCCTGTTGCCTGACCGGGGTCGCTGCCAGCGTAGCCCCCCGCCCCCGCGGTGCGCCTCCGGGCGCAGCCAGTCGGCACCCCTGCCGGACTGCCCCCGCGCGCCTCACGCCCGCCCGGGACCACCGGCACAATGCCGCCCCGGATGCAGGCGGGGGCACTAGAGATCGAAGATCTCGCCTTCCGGCGGGGGCGGCCCGGCCATGGGGTAGGCGGGCAGCCTCTCGTCCTCGAGCATGGCGCGGATCTCCTCGCGCAACTCCGGGCTGTCCGCGCGCCCGTGGGCCGAGACCGCGTGCCCGGCGGCGGCGCGGACGACCTCGTTCTCTTCTCCGGAGATGGTGAGCGTGCAGTTCATGGCGCAGGGCGACCTGCGGCAGTCGGCGACCTTCCTGACCATCACGACCTCCTCCTGGACCTCTGAGGACGGCTTCACGGCCTCTCCCCCAGGCTAAACCCGTACGTAACCAAGCAAATCTCCGCATCGAGGACCTGTCCGGGTCGGGCCGGTCAGACCACGCCCGGTTCCGTCGACCGCAGAAGCAGCAGCGCGATGTCGTCCGTGCGGTGCCGGGCCGCGTGCGCGCGGGCGATGAGGACGTCCGCGAGATCCTCCAGCGGCAGGCTCACGTCGTGCGACAGCTCGTCGGCCAGGGCCGACAGCGCCTCGTCCATGTCGATGCCCGGGGTCTCGATCAGGCCGTCGGTGTAGAGGGCGACGGTGGTGCCGACGGATATCGGGGTGTCGGCCTGCGGGAAGTCGCCCCCCTTCTCGATGCCGAGCAGCAGTCCGCCGGGGGCGTCCAGCGGCCGCACCCCGCCCCCCGGCGTGCACACCAGCGGCCGGGGGTGACCGGCCCGGGCCAGGGAGGCCCGCTGGTGGCGCAGGTCCAGACGCAGGCACGCGCAGCTCGCGAACAGGCCGGGCTCGAGGTCGGAGAGCAGCCGGTTGGTGGCCGCGAGGATCCGGCCCGGGTCCGCGTCCGCCGTGGCATAGGCGTGGACGGCCGTACGGATCTGGCCCATGAGCGCGGCGGCCGTGACGTTGTGGCCCTGTACGTCGCCGATGACGGCCGCGACGCTGTCCGGCCCAAGGCGTATCAGGTCGTAGAAGTCGCCGCCGATGTCCATGCCCTCCGTACCGGGCAGATAGCGCGCCGCCGTCGCCAGCCCCGGCACCCTCGGGAGGGCGTGCGGGAGGAGGCCCGCCTGCAGACCATGGGCGACCGCCACCTTCTTGTCGTAGAGCATCGCGCGCTCCAGGGCCTGGGCGATCAGACCGCCCAGGGAGGTCAGCACGGCGCGCTCCGTGGTGGAGAAGTGATGCGGCCGAATGTAGCCGAGGACGCAGGTGCCGAAGGTCCGGCCGGAGGCGATCATCGGCAGGAAGACCCAGGAGGCCATGCCGTCGTGCTGCCCGGCACGGTGCGGGAAGGCCCGGTCGAGCTGCTCCCTCGACTCGTAGAAGCCGGGCTGCCCCGCGGCCAGGGCACGGGCCCCGGCCGTGAAGGAGAACCGGGGGCTGTAGCGGTACCGGGCGATCACCTCGGGCGGGTAGCCGCGGTGTCCGACCAGGCGCAGTCTCCCCCGGTCCACGGTGAGGATGGCAACGGCCTGGGCGCCGTATGCGGGCGCGATCTCGTCGGCCACCAGGGCCACCACGTCGTCGACGGTGATCGCCTCGGTCAGCGCCGTGGCCAGATGCAGGACGTGGTACAGCGCCCCGGTACGGGTGAGCTGCGGCAGCTCCGCGCTCACCTCCGCCCGCACACTGCCCGCCGCGGGCGCCTCGGCCGGAGTGATGCGGACACTGATGCCCGAGGCGTCCGGGTAGAGGTCGAAGGCCAGCCATTGGTCCGGCGGGCGCAGGCCGGTGTCCGAGGTGGGCCGGCCGCTGATCACGGCGGCCCGGTAGCGGTCGTAGAGGGGATCGTGCAGCCAGGGCAGCGCCTCCCAGAGCCGGCGGCCGATCAGCCCGTCGGCCGGTACGCCGAGCAGCCGTGCCGCCGCCGGGGTCACCGCCGTGACACGGCCGTGGATGTCCAGCGCGCAGACCCCCTCGGGCAGGCGTGCGGCCATCAGCTCGCCGGCCGACGGCGTTCCGGGGTCGGGGCTGGGGGCGTTGCGGATGAGCACCTCGCCTCCGGAGCCGGGCGAGCGGAGGCGCCCGGCCGAGGCCGCCCGTTCCATGGCGTTCCCCACCTCGCCCGCGAGGTGCCCGAGGCCCTCGCGCAGCGCGCCGGGCATGTGGTCCGGCTGCGCGCCCGGCCAGAGCACGAACATCGCCCCGTGCACACCGGTCGACCCGTCCGAGGAACCGGGTCGGGGGATGGGGAAGGCGGCGAGCGCGAACTCGTACGGCACGGCGAGGGCGATGCGCGGATAGCTCCGCATCATCACTTCCTCGCTGCAGACCCAGACCATCTCGCTGCTGCGCACGGCGTCCGCCACCGGGATGGGAGCCACGAGGCCCACCCGCTCCCACGGGCCGATGAACTCGCGCGGCAGGCCGACCATGACGACGAGTTCCAGCACGCTCTCGGACCGGTTCAGCAGATAGAGCGCAGCGGCATGCGCACCCAGCCCGGACAGCTCCCGGTGCAGGCCCTCGGCCAGGCTCTCCAGGACGTCGTCACCCAGGTCGTCGTCGCCCGATACGCCCGGGATTCGTCCCCGGCCGGCGGGCGCGAACTCCCCGCCGCTCATATGGGGACGATACGCCTCTGGCCGCCGACTGGCACCCCGCGCCGTCACAGGGTGGTGGGAGGGGGGCGGGCGTCGTGCCGGCACGTACGGGGGTGGAGTGGGGCGCCCGGCGGTACAGGGGATGGCGCCAGTTGCCCGGCCGTACGGGATGCCCGCCCGGCCCGTACGGGATGCCCGCCCGGCCCGTACCGGGTGCCCGCCCGGCCCGTACCGGGTGCCCGCCCGGTGCCGTCGTGACGCGCGACCAGGGCTTGATACGACCCAGCGCCGTCGGCCCCGGGTCCGGATCCGGTCACCGCCCTGTCCCGGCCCCGTCCCGGTCACCGCCCTGTCCCGGTCACCGCCCTGTCCCGGTCACCGCCCCGCCCGGTTCCCAACAGCCGTGCCTGACATGACGGTTCGGCCTTGCAGCCCGCCGCGCCACCGCCCGTCTCTTCCGGCCCGGGGCGGGGAGGACGCGGCCGCTCGCACGACATGCCGGGCAACCGGCACGCGCGTAGCGTGACGCACGTGGACACTGCAGCCCTCGCCGGTCTGCGTGACAGCTTCGCGGGCAGCCTCCTCACGCCCGGTGACCCCTCGTACGAAGTCGCCCGCACGATCTTCAACGCCATGATCGACCTCCGCCCCTCGGTGATCGCTCAGTGCGAGAACCCCGAGGACATCGCGCGGTCCATCCGCTTCGCACGCGAACAGGACCTGGAGATCTCGGTCCGCGGCGGCGGGCACAGCGTCTCCGGTATGGCTCTCACGGACGGCGGGATCATGATCGATCTGCGCCGGATGCACGCGGCCGTCGTCGACCCGGACGCCCGTACGGTGCGGATCGCGGGCGGCGCCACGATGAGCCATCTCGACCGGGCGAGCGAGCCGTACGGTCTCGCGACGACCGGAGGGCGGGTCTCGACGACCGGCGTCGGCGGGTTCACGCTGGGCGGCGGATCGGGCTGGCTGGACCGCAAGCTCGGGCTCGCCGCCGACAATCTGCTCTCCGTCAGCCTGGTGACCGCGGACGGCAGCACGGTCGACGCCGACGAAGAGGAGAATCCGGAGCTGTTCTGGGCGCTCCACGGCGGGGGCGGCAACTTCGGTGTGGCCACGTCGTTCACCTTCCGCCTGCATCCGCTGCACGTCGTCACGGCCATGCTCCTGCTGTGGCCGCCGGACGCCGGACCCGAAGTCACGCGCGCCTACCGGGACTTCCTCCAGTCGGCCCCCGACGAGATCGGCGGCGGGCTCATCCACCTCACCGGCCCGGACGAGGACTGGGTGCCCCCGCATCTGGTCAATCGACTGGTCTGCGCCGTCCTCGTGGTCTACGCGGGCGCGGAGCCGGAGGCCCGGACGATGGCCCAGCCGCTGCTGAGCCTCGACCACCACGCCTCGATGATCGACGAAATACCGTACGCCGATCTGCAGTGCATGCTCGACGACCCCCCTGGCTACCGCAATTACTGGACCGCGGAGCATCTGAGCAGCCTGCCGGACGAGGCGATCGACCTCTTCTGCGCGAGGGCCCACGACATGATCGTTCCGTCGCCGTCCCAGCACGTCCTGTTCCCCCAGGGCGGCGCAACGGCCCGCGGAAACCGGGACTTCCCCCTCCCCTGGAGAGGAGCGGCTTGGGTGGCCCATCCCTTCGGCCTCTGGGAGGCCCCGGCGGACGACGCGCGGGGCAAGCAGTGGGCACGCGACACCAGGACCGACCTCAAGCCCTGGTCCACGGGTGCGGTCTTCCTCAACTTCATCGGGGACGAGGGGCGGGAGCGGGTCGTCGCCGGACTCGGCGCGGACCACGTCGACCGCCTTGCGGCGGTGAAGGCCCGCTACGACCCGGACAACGTCTTCCACCGCAACCACAACATCAAGCCGCACGCGGCTTGATGACTGCCTGTCGGCACACGCGCCATGCGCACTGGGGACAGGAGGTCCCGCCGGGGGGTGGGACGTTCACTCCCGGGGCGGCGTCGGGCCGCCGTCGCCGCCTCCGCCGCTCGGGCCACCGCCCGTCGGGCCGGTAGGGCCGCCGCCCGTCGCGCCGTCGGAGCCGTCCGGTGGCGAACCGCCCGATGAAGCGACCGGTGCCGGGACCCCGGCTGCCGCACCCTGCAGACGCTCCAGGTCCGAGGCCCGCACCTGGATGACGACGAGGGCGATCACGGCCGCCAAGGCGCTCAGTGCCGCGGCGACGATGAATGCCGTGGTGACGCCCGCGGTCAGCACCTGGTCGGCCCAGGGTGGTGGCAACTGCCCGGTTTGCCGGAAGAATTCACGCTGCCCCGGATTCGCCTCGCGCAAGAACTGCGGTACGACATCGGTCGCCTCGTTGCGACTGGCCGTACCGAAGGCGGTGACCAGGATCGACAGGCCGAGCGAACCACCCACCTGCTGCGTGGCGTTGAGCACGCCGGTCGCGGCGCCCGACTCCTCCGGCGCGACACCGGAGACCGCCATCAGCATCAGCGAGACGAACTCCATGCCCATCCCGAAGCCGAAGACCAGGATCGGCCCGAAGATGCTCCCGAGATACGTGCTGTGGATGTCGGTGAGTGTCAGCCACGCCAGCCCGCCCGCGGCGAAGATCCCGCCGGTCACCATGAACGGCTTGGGTCCGAATCTCGGCAGGAGCCGGGACGCGAGCCCCGCGCCGACCGCGATGACCGCGCTCACCGGCAGGAAGGCGAGTCCCGCCCGCAACGGGCTGAAGTCCAGCACGTTCTGGACGAACAGCGTCAGGAAGAAGAACATCCCGAAGATCGCCGCGGCGAGGCTGAGCATCATCCCGTACGTGCCCGCGCGGTTGCGGTCGCGGAACATCTTCAGCGGGGTGATGGGCTGCCGCGAGTTCCGCTCGATGAGCAGGAAGGTGGTCAGCAGAACGAGAGCCACCGCGAACGCCGTCAGGGTCAGGCTGTCCCGCCAGCCGTCCTCGGACGCGCGGATGAACCCGTAGACAAGACACACCATCCCCAGCGTGGACGTGATCGCGCCCAGGAGGTCGAAGTTGCCCGGGTGGCGTTCCGACTCGCGGATGTAGCGGGGCGCGGCGAGGGCGATCAGCACGCCGATCGGCACATTGACGAAGAAGATCCAGCGCCAGTCGAGCCACTCGACGAGGACGCCGCCCATCAGCAGTCCGATCGCGCCACCGCCCGCCGATACGGCGGCGAAGACCCCGAACGCCCGGTTGCGCTCCGGCCCTTCGCGGAATGTGGTGGTGATCAGTGCGAGAGCGGTGGGCGACGCGATGGCGCCGCCGACGCCTTGGAGCGAGCGGGCGGCCAGGAGCTGGCCCGCGTTCTGGGCGAGCCCGCCGAGCAGTGAGGCCAGCACGAACAGCAGCACGCCGATCATGAACATCCGTCTGCGGCCGAGGATGTCACCGGATCGTCCGCCGAGCAGCAGGAGGCCGCCGAAGGTCAGGGTGTAGGCGTTGATCACCCACGACAGGTTCTCGGTCGAGAAATCGAGCGAGGTCTGGATGTGCGGGAGCGCGATGTTCACGATGGTGATGTCGAGCACCACCATCAGCTGGCACGAGGCGATGACGAGTAGGGCTATCCAGCTGCCCGAGCTCCGTTCCGCGGAACGGGCAGTGGGTGAAGGGGTCGGCTGGGAACTCGTCATAGTCGGCCTGCGCTCACCGCGGCGTTCACCCCGCGCGGCGTGTGTGAACAGCGAGGTTCACATTCCGACCCTAAGACCGGCCGTCAGGCGTCACCAGTCGATCTACGAACCGCCCGGCCGGGCACGGCGATTCCCTGCCGGCGGGCGCCCGTCCGCGTTCCACGCCGCTCCGTTGCGCCCCTGGCGCGCGCCCCGGTCACGCAGTCCCCTCACCGTGTCGCGGACCGTGACACAGCGGACGGTGACACATGAGCACGGTAGGAATGCAGACCGCCCAGCCGCGGCAGGCTCACCGTGCGCCAGCCACGGGCGTACGGCGGTGCGGCCCCGTCGCCTGCGACCAGGACCGCGACCGGTTTCGTACGCGCCATGGCGGCGAGTCCGGCCCCCGTGACGGACCCGTCGTGGCCACCCGCCTGACGTGAGGAGCAGCCGGCGCGGTAGGCGATGCGCACCGCCTCCGCCCCGGTCACCACGCACGGCGGCCGCACTCCTTCTCTTTGCAGTTCCGCGGCGATCCGTCCGACCGCGCCCCGCGCCTCGCGGCTGCGCGCGACGACCCCGTGCAGCACGGCGTACTGGAGGGAGAGGTGCCCGAGGATCACGAGCGCGACGGCCGCCGCGGCGATCGGCATGAGCAGCCGCTGCCGCAACCCCGTGACCAGCCAGACCACGCAGACCGCGACCGGTAGTGCCAGCAGCGCGTAGGAGGGGAGCAGGAAGCGTGGAGCGGCGTAGTCGAGCATCAGCACATACGGGACCGCGAGTGACAGCGCGGTCAGCGTCGGCACCAGCAGCGTGGCCAGGCGCCGGGCGCGGGACGCGGCCAGCAGCCCGCCCGAGGTGAGCAGCGGCAGCATGAACCACCAGGCCCCCGCGGCCGGATGTCCCCGCCTCACATCGCACGGGCGGCACAGCGTCCGCCCCTCGAGCGCCCGCAGATGGTCGTCGAAGGCGAGGTGCCAGCCCATGCCGCCCTGGATCTCGCTCGCCCGTTCCAGCCGGGCGGCGAGCCCGCCGTAGCGGACGTATGCCTCGACGACCCACTCCGCGCATCCGGCGGCCGCGCCCAGCACCAGCGCCACCAGAAGGGCGGGCCTGCGCCAGTCCCGTACGAACAGGGCGGCCCCGGCCAGCGGTAGCGCCAGCCACAAGGCGTCGGAGAACCGCATGAGCGCTGCGAAGGCGACACCCGCGGCGAGGCCGAGCAGCGCCCGGCGGTCGGTGCGGTCGCCGGCGGCCCGCAGGAAGCAGCCGGTGGCGAGCAGCGCGGCGTAGGCCACCCACAGGTTGGGCATGACCTGCGGACCGTAGAAGAGGGTCACCCAGAGCCCGGCGAACAGAGCCCCGGCGAGCGCGAGCACCGGGGCCGGGATGAGCCGTCGCCACACCCGGAGGGCGAGGAAGAGCCCTGCGCCGGAGAGAACCGCGAGGTAGACGCGCAGGACGGTCGTGGACGCGGTCAGGACCGTGACGGGTGCGACGAGGAAGGAGATGCCGCGGGCGCGCGGGGCGCTGAAGAAGGCGGTCGGGGCGTACGGGCTGACCTGGCTGACGTACACCGTCTCGTCCCAGCCGAGTCCCTCACCCGGCACCACCAGGACGAGCTGGAGGACGGTGAAGACGACGGCGACCCCCGCGAGCCACGGCAGCGGGCGGCCGAAGGGGCCGACCCGCCCCCGGATCCTGCGGGACCGCTGCCGGCGCGCGGTGGGAGCGACTCGTGCTGACTGCATGCCGCCACGCTCGGGCGCCCGGGTCCGCCCCACCACGCGAGAGCGGCACTCGGCCGAACGATCTCCCCGAACGGGCGGCGCGGCCACCGCCGATGCCGGTCATGCGCGGGTTTGCGGGCGGGCGCGCGAGGCTACTCGTACGGGATGAGCGAGCAGCGCGGCATGCGGGCCGGGGGGCGTACGATCGCCCTCCACCGGCCGGACAAGGTTCTGTTCCCGGACGACGGATTCACCAAGGCCGACCTCGCCGAGCACTATCGGGCCGCAGCCCGGCGCATGCTGCCCCACCTGCGCGACCGCCCGCTGATGATGGTCCGCCACCCCGACGGCATCGGGGAGCAGACCGTCGTCCAGAAGAACGTCCCGGCCCATTTTCCCGGCTGGATCCGCCGCGCCGAACTCCCCAGGAGGGGCGAGCGGGGCCCCGGCGGATCCGGCACCCGGCGCGGCTCCACGGTCACGCACGTTGTCTGCAACGACACGGCCACCCTCGTCTACCTCGCCGACCAGGCCTGCATCACCCCGCACCGCTGGCTTGCGCGCACGGACCGTCCCGACCACCCCGACCGGCTGGTCTTCGACCTCGACCCCAGCGAGGGGACGGACTTCGAGGACGTGCGGTGGACGGCCCACCGGGTGTGCGAGCTGCTGGACGAACTGGGGCTGCCCGTCCTGCTGATGACGACGGGTTCGAGCGGTACGCACGCCCTGGTGCCGCTCGACCGGTCCGCCTCGTTCGACGGCGTCCGGGCTTTCGCCGCCTCCGCGGCGGGTCTGCTGGCGGAGCGTCACCCCGACCGCCTCACCACGGAGCAGCGCAAGGCCGACCGGAAGGACCGGGTCTACCTGGACGTCCAGCGGAACGCGTACGCGCAGACGGCCGTGGTGCCGTATGCCGTACGAGCCCTGCCGGGCGCGCCCGTGGCCATGCCCTTCGCGCGCGAGGAGCTGGACGATCCCGAACTGTCCGCGCGCCGGTGGACGATGGCGACGGCGGCCGACCGGCTCACCGGCGACGATCCGTGGTCCCCGGCGCCGCGCGGCCGCTCGCTGCGCGTGGCGGAGCGCCGGCTGTCCCGCATGCGGTGAGGGGCGCGGAGGGGCACTGTCTCCCGTGTGCGGTGAGACGCGGAGATGTGCTCGTCCCGCATGCGGTGAGGCGTGGAGACGCAGGGACGTGAGGCGCGGAGCTGTGAGGCGGGGGGACGTGAGGCGGGGACGTGAGGAACGGGAAGGGTGCGCGGCACGGATGAGGCACAGGGAGGCGAGGCACCGGGCCGTATGAGACACGGGAAGCCCGCCCCCCATGAGACGGACTTCCCGTGGCCGGTGTACCGGTGCGCCCCGGCGGCTGCCGGCGCGGTCAGACGCCGATGTCGCGACCGTCCTCGCGCCA
The DNA here is from genome assembly GCF_040681345.1 of Streptomyces sp. NPDC051776. NCBI lineage: Bacteria > Bacillati > Actinomycetota > Actinomycetes > Kitasatosporales > Streptomycetaceae > Streptomyces > Streptomyces sp. NPDC051776. The sequence goes on from NZ_JBFAYQ010000002.1 coordinate 53,899, forward strand.
GACGCCGACGACCGACGGCCGGACGATCCTCCCCGGCCCGTCGGGCCAGGTCGAAGCGGGCTTCTCCACACTCGCGCCGTCGACCTCGCCGGGGTGCTGCACGGAGACCAGCACGCGCCGGCCCTGGACGATCGGCCCGCAGGTCTCCGCGCCCTTGGGAACGGTGAGGAACTGCTTGACCTCACCGCGGCGAGGGCCCGCGGTCGCGACACCGAACAGACCGTCGTGCGAGCCCAGCGCATTGCCGTCCGTGGAGATCCACAGGTTGCCGTGCGGGTCGAACGTGACGTTGTCCGGGCAGGAGATCGGACTGACCTCGTCCTTGGGGAACCCGGCGAAGTACGTGCCCGGGTCCTCCGGGTCACCGGCGACCAGGAACAGCCGCCAGGCGAAGCGGTCCGCGGACGGGTCGTCGAAGAACTCGGCCAGTTCGAGGATCTGGCCGTGCTTGTTGAGGTTGCGCGGGTTGGCCTCGTCGGCAGCCGCCTTGCCCGACTTGCCGCGGTCGGTGTTGTTGGTGAGGGCGATGTAGACGCGGCCGGTGCGCGGGCTGGGCTCGACGTCCTCGGGGCGGTCCATCTTCGTGGCACCGGCCTTGTCGGCGGCGAGCCGGGTGAAGACGTAGACCTCCTCGGCGGTCATGCCGTCGACGTGCGAGGTGTCGCCGGTCGCCAGCGGAATCCACTCGCCGCTGCCGTCGAACTCGCCGTCGGCAGGCAGCTTGCCGGTGCCGTCGATCTGGTCGGCCGGGCTGTCGCCGGTCAGCCTGGCGACGTAGAGCGTCCCCTCGTCGAGCAGGGTGAGGTTGTGCTCGCGGGCGGCCCGGCTCGTGCCCTTCATCATCCGCTTCGAGGAGACGAACTTGTAGAAGTAGTCGAAGCGCTCGTCGTCACCCATGTAGACGACGGGTCGGCCGTCGGCGGTGAGGCGCGGCTGCGCGGCCTCGTGCTTGAAACGGCCGAGCGCGGTGTGCTTCCGCGGGGTCGACTCGGGGTCGTACGGGTCGAGTTCGACGACCCAGCCGAAGCGGTGCGACTCGTTGGGCTCCCTGGCCGCGTCGAAGCGCCGGTCGAACCGCTCCCACTTGCGCTCGGTGGGGCCGGTGGACAGGCCGTACCGCTTGTCCGTGGCGGAGCTGCCGCCCGCGAAGTACTGGTTGAAGTTCTCCTCGCCGTGGAGCGTGGTGCCCCACGGGGTGGTGCCGCCCGCGCAGTTGTTGAGCGTGCCCAGCACCTTGGTGCCGGTCGGGTCGGCCGAGGTCTTCAGCAGGGCGCTGCCCGCGGCCGGACCGGTGAGACGGAACTCGCTGGTCGCGGTGAGGCGGCGGTTGAGCCGGTGGCGGGTGACCGCGGTGAGCCGGCCGCTCTTCGGCTCCTCCTGGACGACGACGACGGACAGACCGTGCGCGGCCCAAGCGATCTCGGCCTGCTCACGGGTGGGGTTCTCGGGGTCGTAGCCCTTGAACATCAGGACTTCGTCCGTGTACTCGTGATTGGCCACGAGCACTTGGCGACCCGGCTCGCCGCGCAGCGGCAGCAGGCTCAGGAAGTCGTTGTTGTAGCCGAACTGCCCGGCCTGGGCCTTCGCGGTCTGCCGGTCGGGGTCGAACGCGGGCGCTCCGCGCAGGATCGGTTCTCCCCAGCGGATGACCACATCCTGGGCGTAGCCCTCGGGGACGGTGACGGCGTCGGTGGTGTTGGGCTCGACGGAGCCGAAGCGCAGGCCGCGGGCGGCCGTGCCGCTGGCGCCGCCGCCCTGAAGGGCCGTCGGGACGCCTCCCGGCACGGCTGCCTGAGCCCGGGGGGCGCGGTCGACGGCGGCGGCACCGGTCGCGGTTGCCACGGTCACGACCGCACTGGCGCGCAGCACATTGCGGCGGGAGAGCGCACCGGCTATGACATCACCGGCGTAGGGGTTGTCGCTGGTGTTCGGGACCTCGTGGAAACACGCGTCGCCGCAGCGGTAGCGGCAGGTCATCGCGGAACGTCCGCCCGGGTGCGAGCTGATCAACGGCAGCAGTCTGCGCACGTCTTCCCCTCCGTATGGGCTCCACCGGCCAGCCTGCGCCGACACGATGTCGGAATATGTCCGCGGTGACGCTATGGGGGTCGTTGCGCCGGGTGGAGGACTCCAGGTGAACGGAGCATGAATCCCAGGCCGACTCCGCAAGTTTCAACTTCCGTACGGTCCTTGGCGAGCGAGCCCTCCACGGCTTACTCCGGGTGGCGGCAGGCGCCCACCACCTCCCTGACGTCCCCGAGATGAGGGACTAGCATCCGGGCCCATGGCCGATGACTTGGTGGTCGATCTGCGCGGCCGCGACCTGGCGGACCTTGACGCCTTCTGGGACGCGGTCGCGGAACCGTGCGGCCTGCCTGGCTGGTTCGGCCGGAACCTCGACGCATGGTGGGACACGGTGGAGAGCCGCGGCGTGTCACCGCTGATCGACGCGCACGGCGCCCTCGTCGTACGGGCCGAGGCGGCCGGCGTCTTCGCGCCGGGGAACGAGGACGGCGAGAGACTCGCCCGGCTCTTTACGGAGGCCACGCGCGCCCGGCTCGAACTGTCTCAGTAGCCTTACGTGTCCGCGCCGGTCAGGAACGATTCCCCCACCTCGGACATTCATCGCACCGATAGCACCGATACGTGAAGGACCTCTCCCATGGGCATCCGGAGTCTGCTGCGGAATGTATTCGGCCGGTCGCGGGCGGATCGGAACGAACCGACCGTGCCCGAGGCGCGCGTCGCCGAACCGGAGGCGCGGACCGAAGGGTCGGAGGCTGCCGCGTCCGGCCCGGCGGACGAAACCGCCGCCGCTGCGCCGGTCCCCGCCCAGCCGGCCGGGAAGACCGGCACACGGAAGGCGGCGGGGAAGCAGGAGCCGTCGAAGGACGCGAAGCAGCCGGAGCCGAAGACGAGGAGGGCCGCCAAGGACACGGAGGCCGAGGCGGAGTCGCTGCTCGCCGCGTTCGACGCCGCGGCGGCCAAGCCGGTGCAGAAGCAGGACCTCGCGCCGCCTGAGCAGGCGAAGGGCGGCGCCGCGGACGTCCGTCCGACTCCGTCCTGGGCGGCCGAGCCGACGGCGGGGACGGCAGCCGCGGCCGACGGAGGGGCAGGCGCGGGCGCCGGATCCGGTGCGGCGTCCGGTGCGGACGAGGGCACGGGCGCCGGCAGGAGCACGGGCAAGGACACGGCGACCGGGGAGAACGCCGGAGCCGGGTCAGCCCGCACCGAGGGCACCGGCGCGGGGGGCGTCGCCGTACCCGCGCAGTCGGCGCACGAGGGGCAGACGGAGCCGGGGACGCCGGAGGGTACGCGGCCGGAGGCGGCCGTTCCGGCCCAGGCCAAGGCCGCGGGCGAGGCGCCGTCCACCTCGGTCCCGGCCCAGGCGTCGGCGAACGAGCGGGAGGCGGAGCAGAGTTCGGAGTCCAGGACGGAGACGCCGAAGGCGGACGCCGCACCCTCGGTCGGCATCCCGCAGCAGCCGGAGCGCGACGGGGCGGCGGAGGCGAAGCCGGAGGCGGAGTCCCCAGCCGCGGACGACAAGGCCGCGAAACCCGCCAGGACGGCGAAGACCACGAAGACGGCCAGGACGGCGAAGACGGCCAAGAAGACGGCGGGTACGTCCGGTGGCGCCAAGCGCACCGCCTCCACCAAGGCCGCCTCCGACAAGGCCGCCCCCGCGAAGACCGCAGCGGCCAAGCCGGCAAAGAAGGCAGCGGGCAAGCCCGGGGCCGTCGCGAAGGCCGCGACCGCGGCGAAGCCGGCGGGCGATCCGGCGGCAGCGGTCTCGCTCGCCACCGTCGAGAAGTCCGCCCCCGGACTCGCGGGCCTCTACAAAGCAGCCGCCGCCGCCCTCGAAGCGCAGAAGATCACCGGGCAGCTCGCAACCGTCTACCTCGTCCTCGACCGCTCCGGCTCCATGCGCCGCTACTACAAGGACGGCACGGTCCAGCACCTCGCCGAGCAGGCGGTCGCACTCTCCGCGAACCTCGGAACCGGCACTGTCCCCCTCGTGTTCTTCTCCACCGACGTCGACGGGACGGCGGACATCTCCCTCGACGAGTACGAGGACCGGATCGAGGCCCTCCACGCGGACCTCGGGCACATGGGGCGTACGAACTACCACTGCGCCATCGAGGCCGTCCTCGCGCACCGCGAGAAGTCCGGCGCCACAGGCCCGGCGTTCGTGATCTTCCAGACGGACGGCGCTCCGACCTCCAAGGCAGCGGCGGAGAAGGCGCTCTGCGATGCCGCCAAACTGCCTGTCTTCTGGCAGTTCGTCGGATTCGGCGACCCGGAGGCGAAGGGCTTCGACTTCCTCAGGAAGCTCGACGACCTCACCGTCCCCGAGCGCCGTCCGGTCGCCAACGCCGCCTACGCGGCGGCCGGTGAAGAGCCCCTCGAACTGGCTGACGAGAAGCTGTACGCCCAAGTGCTCGCCGCCCTCCCGGAGTGGCTGAAGCAGGCACGTGAGGCAGGCATTCTGCGCTGATCCGCAACCGCCGCACCCGCGCCGCCGCACGCGGCGCCCAGGGGCCGTCCGCGCCAAAAAGGGCGCGCGGGCGGCCCCCTGCCGTCCAGTACGATATTGACAGCCTGTAGATCAAAAACTCACTCCGCGTAACGACTTGGGAGCAGCCGGCAATGGCTCGACACCTCATCACCAGCGCCCTTCCGTACATCAACGGGATCAAGCACCTGGGCAACATGGTGGGGTCCATGCTCCCGGCCGATGTCTACGCCCGCTACCTCCGGCAGCGCGGCCACGACGTCCTCTACATCTGCGCAACCGACGAGCACGGCACCCCCGCCGAGCTGGCCGCCAAGGAAGCCGGGCTGCCCGTCGACGAGTTCTGCGCCCAGCAGCACGACCTGCAGAAGTCGATCTACGACGGCTTCGCGCTCGACTTCGACTACTTCGGCCGCAGCTCGTCCCCGGAGAATGTGGAGATCACCCAGCGCATCGCCCGCAGCCTCAAGGAGCACGGCTTCATCGAGGAGCGCTCGATCCGCCAGGTCTTCTCCGTCGCGGACGACCGCTTCCTCCCCGACCGCTACATCGTGGGCACCTGTCCGCACTGCGGCTACGACAAGGCGCGTGGCGACCAGTGCGAGAACTGCACCCGCGTCCTGGACCCGACCGATCTGATCGACGCCCGCTCCGCGGTCAGCGGCAGCAGCGACCTCGAAGTCCGCGAGACCAAGCACCTCTTCCTGCTGCAGTCGAAGCTGCAGCCCGAGGTCGAGGCGTGGCTGGACGGCAACGGCAGCAAGGAGTGGCCGACGCTCGCCTCCTCCATCGCCCACAAGTGGCTGACGGAGGGCCTCAACGACCGGGCGATCACCCGTGACCTGGACTGGGGCGTGCCCGTCCCGGCGGACACCTGGCCCGAACTCGCGGCCGAGGGCAAGGTCTTCTACGTGTGGTTCGACGCACCGATCGAGTACATCGGCGCGACGAAGGAGTGGGCGGACGTCGACCCGGGCAGCCGCGACTGGGAGTCGTGGTGGTACGACGCGAAGGACGTCCGCTACACCGAGTTCATGGCGAAGGACAACGTCCCGTTCCACACGGTGATGTTCCCGGCAATGCTGCTCGGCACCCGTGAGCCGTGGAAGAAGGTCGACTTCGTCAAGGCCTTCAACTGGCTGAACTACTACGGCGGGAAGTTCTCCACCTCCCAGAAGCGCGGTATCTTCACGGACTCGGCTCTCGAGCTGCTGCCCGCCGACTACTGGCGCTACTTCCTGATGGCGAACGCGCCGGAGTCGGACGACACCTCGTTCTCCTGGGAGCTGTTCTCGTCCGTGGTCAACAAGGACCTCGCGGACACCCTGGGCAACTTCGTCAACCGCGTGCTGTCCTTCTCCCGCAAGCGCTTCGGCGACACCGTCCCGGAGGGCAAGGAGGCGGGAGAGGCCGAGGCCCGCCTCGGCGAGGAGATCGCGCGGCTGCTCGGCGAGTACGAGACGCACATGGACTCCCTCCAGTTCCGCAAGGCGGCGGCCGCGCTGCGCGCCCTGTGGAGCGCGGGCAACGCGTATCTGGAGGAGAAGGCCCCCTGGCTGGAGATCAAGACCGACCAGGACGCGGCCGCCCTCACGCTGCGTACGGCGATGAACCTGATCCACCTCTACGCGGTGGTGTCCGAGCCGTTCATCCCGGTGTCCGCGAAGACCATGCGCTCGGCGTTCGCGCTGACCGACGACACCAAGCCGTGGGTGACGGCGGAGGAGGCCAGGGCGCTGAACTCCGTCCCGGCCGGGGCGGCCTTCACCGTCCCGCCGGTGCTCTTCGCGAAGATCACCGAGGACGACCTGGAGATCTACCGGGACCGCTTCGGCGGCGAGGAGACGCCGGAGAACTGACCCGGCGGCTCCCGCTCTCTCAGGCCCGCACCGCGCGGAGCGCCCTGACGGTACGGCTTCCGGGGGGCGGGACAGGCACCCCGTATGTGACACGGGCGGCCGTCTCCCGCGGGGACGGCCGCCCGTGACCGAGCCTGTGAACCGGCCCGTGACCGAGCCTGTTCCGCGCTACTTCGTCGGCTTGTACGGGGTCGGCTTCGCCGGGCCCTTGTAGAGGCTGAGGTGAAGCTCCTTCAGCCGCGCCTCGTCGACCTCGCTGGGCGCGCCCATCAGCAGGTCCTGTGCGTTGCCGTTGAGCGGGAAGGCGATCGTCTCGCGGATGTTGGGCTCGTCGGCGAGCAGCATCACGATGCGGTCCACGCCCGGGGCGATGCCACCGTGCGGCGGGGCGCCGAAGTGGAAGGCGCGCAGCATGCCGCCGAACTCCCGCTCCACGTCCTCCTTCGGGTACCCGGCGATCCGGAACGCCTCGTACATGACCTCCGGCTCATGGTTCCGGATCGCGCCTGAGGACAGCTCGACGCCGTTGCAGACGATGTCGTACTGCCAGGCCAGAATGTCGAGAGGGTCCTTGGTCTTCAGCGCGTCCAGTCCGCCCTGCGGCATGGAGAACGGGTTGTGGGAGAACTCGATCTGCCCGGTGTCCTCGTTCCGCTCGAACATCGGGAAGTCGACGATCCAGCAGAAGCGGAAGACGTCGTCCTCGAACTGCCCGGCACGGCGCGCGGCCTCGACCCGTACCGCGCCCATGATCTTGGAGACCTCGTCGAAGTTGCCGGCGCCGAAGAAGACCGCGGTTCCCGGCTTGCCATCGACCTCCGCGACGAGCTTCTCGACGTCGCCCTGGTCAAGGAACTTGGCGATGGGGCCGGTCAGGTTGCCGTCCTCGCCGATGCGGATCCACGCCAGGCCCTGCGCACCCTGCTGGACCGCGAACTCGCCCATCTGGTCGAAGAACTTCCGCGGCTGGTCGCCGGTGTCCGGCACGGCCAGCGCCCGTACGTGCTTGCCGGCAAAGGCCTTGAATCCGCTGTCGGCGAAGATGTGCGAGACGTCGGTGAGTTCGAGCGGCGAGCGCAGGTCGGGCTTGTCCGAGCCGTACTTCAGCATCGCCTCGCGGAACGGGATCCGCGGGAACGGCGAGGTGACGTGACGTCCGTTGCCGAACTCCTCGAAGAGCTCGGTCATGACCTTCTCGATGACCCGGAAGACGTCCTCCTGCTCGACGAAGCTCATCTCGACGTCGAGTTGGTAGAACTCCCCGGGCGAACGGTCGGCGCGGGCGTCCTCGTCGCGGAAGCAGGGCGCGATCTGGAAGTAGCGGTCGAAGCCCGAGATCATCAGCAGTTGCTTGAACTGCTGCGGGGCCTGCGGCAGGGCGTAGAACTTGCCCGCGTGCAGCCGGGAGGGCACCAGGAAGTCCCGCGCGCCCTCTGGGGAGGTCGCCGAGAGGATCGGGGTCGCCATCTCGTTGAAGCCCTGCGCGGTCATCTTCTCCCGGATCGCGGAGATCAGGGCGGAGCGCAGCATGATGTTGCGGTGCATGCGCTCGCGGCGCAGGTCGAGGAAGCGGTACTCCAGGCGCCGCTCCTCGTTCACCCCGTCCTCGGGGAAGACGGTGAACGGCAGCGGATCGGCCGCACCGAGCACCTCGACGTCCCCGACCTCGACCTCGATCTCGCCGGTGGGCAGTTCGGGGTTGACGTTCTCCGCGCCGCGGGCGAGCACCGTGCCGTCGACGCGGAGCACGGTCTCCTTGGAGAGGTGGCTCAGCCTCTCGTTGACCGGGCTGTCCGGCCGGACGACGAGCTGGACCAGACCGTGGTGGTCCCGGAGATCGATGAAGAGGATGCCGCCCAGGTTCCGGCGATTGTGCAGCCAGCCGCTCAGCCGGACGTCGGCGCCGACGTCAGTGGCACGGAGCTCGCCGCAGGTGTGGGACCGGTACCGATGCATCGTTCATCCAAGTCGTCTGGTCGGGGTCGGTTGCCCTGGAGAAGCACACAGCAGGGACTCGTGCAAGCGTACCGGGAGAGCCGGGGCTCCCCGGCTGACGTCCGGCCGGTCGTCAAAGCAGAGGAAAGCACCATAATGTGGTGCAATGCGCACCGAGGACGTCCTGTCGGCCATCGCTACCGGCCTCTGGCGCTGGAACAGCGCGTCGGGGGAGGTCTCGCTGGATGCCGAGGCCGCCCGGCTGCTCGGTCTGCCCGCGGTGCCCGTACGCCTCACCGAGTCCGCAGTCCGGGCCCGCTTCCACCCCGTGGACTGGGTGGAGATCCAGGGCGTGATCAGCCTGTCGCTCGCCGAGGGCACCCTCGCCGAGGCCCGGCTGCGGATCATGTCGGACGACGGCAAGGTGCAGCGGATCGTCCGCAGCCGCTCGCGCCAGTACATGCGGGGCGAGGGCTACGAGCTGGTCGGCACCCTCCAGGAGGTCCCCGAGCCCCAGCCCGGCACCGCCGCCGCGGCTGTGCACAGCAGGGTCACCGGTGACTGGCGGCGTTCCCGTGAGGCCTTCCTGCTCGACGCCGGACGGGCCCTGGCCGAGGCCCGCTCCACCGCCGAGGTGCTGCGCGTGGCCGCCACCCTTTCCATGCCCGGCTTCACGCCCGACGGGCTTGCCGTCTTCGGCGTCGAGGGAGACCGGCTGAAAATCATCGGCTACCACGGCTACCAGCAGGGCGACGAGGGGCCGTTCCTCCACATGTCGGTGGACACGGAGTACCCGGCGGCCGAGGTCGTACGGAACGGCCGCGCCATCTATCTGCCCAGCCCCGAGGACTACGCCAAGCGCTTCCCCTCCACCTGGCCGCTCGCCCGCCGGTTCCACCGCAAGTCCTGGGCCTTCCTCCCGCTGATCGTCGGCGGGCGCACCATGGGCGCCTGGATGGCGGCCTTCAGCTACCCGGTCGCCTTCACACCCGACGAGCGCTCGGTCCTCACCACGGTCGCCCGGATGCTCGCCCAGGCCCTTTCCCGCGCCGGCGTCCAGGAGACGGAGCGCGAACTGGCCACCGGCCTGCAGCGGAGCATGATGCCGACCGTCCAGCCGAACATCCCCGGCATGAGCGTGGCGGCGCGCTATGTGCCGACGGGCGGCGGGCTCCAGGTCGGCGGCGACTGGTACGACATGATCTCGCTGCCGTCCGGCCGCATAGCCCTCGTCATCGGGGACGTCCAGGGGCACGACGTACGGGCGGCCGGTCTGATGGGCCAGCTCCGGATCGCCCTGCGCGCGTACGCGGCCGAGGGACACCACCCCGACGCCGTGCTGTCCCGGGCCTCCCGTTTCCTGGCCGGACTGGCCGAGCAGTGGCCGGACGGCGAGGACGGGGCCGGGGGCGAGGGGCGCTTCGCCACCTGCCTCTACATCGAGGTGGACCCGGAGACCGGCACGCTCGACATTGCGCGGGCCGGGCATCCCGACATCGCCACGCGGATGAGCGACGGGACCATGCTCGTCCGCCCGACCGCGGGCGGACTGCCGCTGGGCATCGATCCCGACAGCGACTATCCGACGACCCGGCTGACCCTGGAGCCCGGCGAGCTGATGATGGTGTGCACCGACGGCCTGATCGAGACCGGCGGCCACGACCTCGAGACGGGTTGGCAGCGGCTGCGCGAGGCCATCGAGACCCATGACGGCAGCATGGAGGCGCTCGCGGACGGGCTCGTCCAGGCCGTGCACGGCCCGTCCTCGCACCACAGCACCGGCCCGCTCGCCGACCGCCGCGAGGACGACATCGCGCTGCTGCTGCTGCGCCGGGACCCCATCGCGGCCGGCTGCGACCCGGTCGAGGGGACGGCGCCGCGCCCCATTCGCCGTACGGTCCTCAGCGTGCCGCAGACCGAGCCCGAGCAGGTCGCCGTCGTGCGACGGCAGCTACGGGACCTGATGCACGACTGGGCCGACACCGAGCAGGTGGACTCGGCGGTGCTGATGATCTCGGAGATGGCGAGCAACGTGCTCCTGCACACCGACGGCGACGCGCTGATCATCGCCGAGATCGTGGGCGGGAGGGGCGAGCGGCGGCTGCGCGTCGACGTCGCCGACCCGAGCGACGAACTGCCGCACCTCCGGCACCCCGGCGAGATGGCTTCCTCCGGACGCGGTCTGGTGCTCATGCAGATGCTCTCCGAGACCTGGGGCGTCGATCCCCGGGGCGAGGGCAAGTGCACCTGGTTCGAGCTCTATGAGCCGGGCTCGTCCGCCGAGGAGCTGGAGGACGCGGAGCCGGCGGCGTAGCGGGCGCGGAGTTCGGAGACCACCCCGAAGGCGGCCGCGGACAGCGGCACTGCCAGCAGCATCCCGAGGATCCCCGCGAGGCCCGCGCCCGCGGTGATCGCGATCATCACCATCGCCGGATGCATCTGGACCGTACGACTCTGGATCACCGGCTGCAGCACGTGCCCCTCCAGCGCCTGCACCGCGAGCACCACGGCCAGGACCCACAGCGCGATGACCAGCCCCCGGTCGGCGAGCGCCACCAGGATCGCGACGGTGCCGGAGATGAACGCGCCCAGGTACGGGATGTACGCGCCGACGAACACCAGCGCCCCCAGCCCCGGCGCGCCGGGCACCCGGAGGATCAGCAGCCCGACGGTGATGCAGACGGCGTCGATGAGCGCGATGAACGTCGTCCCAGGCATGAAGCCCTCCACGGCCCGGAACGCCCGGCGCGCCACGGCGACGATCTCCGTGCCGGCGCCTCGCGGGGCTGCTGCCTTCAGCCACTCGGCCGCGCGGTGCCCGTCGCGCAGGAAGAAGAACGTCAGGAACAGCGCGAGTACGGCGTCAGCGACCACGTGCCCGACGAAGCTCACACCGCTGAGCAGCCCCGACGCGGCCGTACTGCCGTACTTCCCGGCCAGCTCCTTGGCGTTGGAGGCGAAGTCGTCGAGGGAGTCGCCGGCGATGTCGAAGTGCCGGGAGAGGTCCATCGCCGCGTGCTTCAGCGAGTCGATGATGTGGTCGCCGCTCTCGATGAGGGCGCTCGCGACGATGTATCCGGCGCCCCCGACGACACAGACCAGCACGGCGCAGGTGAGCAGCGCCGCCGCCGAAGCCTTGAGCCTCAGTTTCAGCAGCCTCCGGTGCAGCGGCTGGAGGAGCGCCGTACCGAGCATCGCGAGGAGTACGGGGGTGACGGCCGCCTTGAGTTCGACACAGAGCCAGATGAAGGTGGCGGCGACGCCGGAGACGAGCAGGACGACCACGCACCAGGCCGCCGTGCGGCGGGCGCCGCGGGGGAGCAGTGCGAGGGTGGAGGCCTCGCGTCCGGGGGTGCGGTCCTCGCTCACGGCCTCAGCGGACCACGCCCCCGTGGGCCCGGCGCGCGGAGTGCCCCTGCCCGCGCGCAATTTCCACCCGTGGGGTGTGCAGCCAGGCGCCGGCGCCCCAGGGGCGTGCACCCCTGGGATGCGGGTCACGCGCACCGCGGCACGCAGACACCCCCCGCGCGGGCGCGCTACGCGCCGGCGGGGATGCGGCCCAGACGGCCTGCCTGAAAGTCCTCGAACGCCTGGGCCAGTTCGGCGTGCGTGTTCATCACGAACGGCCCGTACTGCATCATCGGCTCCCGGATCGGCTCCCCGCCGAGCAGCACCACCTCGAAGTTCGAGCTCCGCGACTCCTGCGCCTCGTCCGCGCGGATCGTCACCGACTCCCCGTGCCCGAAGACGACGGCCTGACCCATGCGGAAGGGGCGCCCCTCCGCGCCTGCGGTGCCGCGCCCGGCCAAGCCGTACGCGAGCGCGTTGAACTCCGGCCGCCAGGGCAGCGTCAGTTCGGCTCCGGGGCTGACCGAGGCGTGGATCATCGTGATCGGCGTGTGCGTGATGCCCGGCCCGCGGTGGCCGCCGATGTCACCGGCGATCAGGCGGAGCAGCGCCCCGCCGTCCGACGAGGCGAGCAGTCTCACCCGGCCGCCCGCGATGTCCTGGTAGCGCGGCGGGATCATCTTGGCCTTGCGCGGCAGGTTCACCCAGAGCTGCAGTCCGTGGAAGAGCCCCCCGCTCACCACGAGCGACTCGGGCGGCGCCTCGATGTGCAGCAGTCCGGAGCCCGCGGTCATCCACTGGGTGTCGCCGCCGTTGATGACGCCGCCACCGCCGTGCGAGTCCTGGTGAACGAACGTGCCGTCGATGAGGTACGTGACGGTCTCGAACCCCCGGTGCGGATGCCACGGGGTCCCCTTCGGCTCACCGGGCGCGTACTCCACCTCGCCCATCTGATCCATCATGATGAACGGGTCGAGGTACCGGTAGTCGATCCCGGCGAAGGCCCGGCGCACCGGGAAGCCCTCACCCTCGAAGCCGCGCGGCGCCGTGGAGACGGCGAGCACGGCGCGCGGCTCGGACTCGGCCGCGACCGCCACGCGCGGCAGATCCAGCGGGTTCTCGGCAGTCACAGCGGGCATGGCCGTCCTCCTGGGGGTGTCACCGTCCAATTTAGTTGAACAGTGAACATCCAGCAAACGGACGGTATTCCCGGGGGTTCCGGAGGCATTCCCACGGCGATCACGGTCGCCCTGCCTGCCGCCGGCACAGGCAAAGCCCCCACCGCCATGGCGGTGGGGGCCCGGTCACCGGCCGCGTACCGTACGCACAGCCGGTCGCACAGGTCTCGACTCAGCCGTACATGCGCCGCATCGCGAAGTCGACCATCTGCTCCACGGCCTTCGCGTCGAACACCATCCGGTGCTCGCCCTCCATGTCGAGCACGAACCCGTACCCCGTCGGCAGCAGGTCCAGCACCTCCGCGCCCGTGATCACGAAGTACTTCGACTCCTTGCCCGCGTAGCGCCGGAGCTCCTTGAGCGAGCTGAACATCGGGATCACCGGCTGCTGGGTGTTGTGCAGCGCCAGGAATCCCGGCCCCTCACCCCGTGGACAGTAGATCTTGGATGTCGAGAAGATCTGCTGGAAGTCCTCGGCCGACATCGAGCCCGTGGTGAAGGCGCGCACGGCGTCGGCGAGCGAGGGCGGCGACGGCTCGGGATAGAGCGGCTGTTCGCCATAGCCGCCGGGCGCCTGCTGCTGCGGGCCGGGCGGCGGCGCGGCGTAGCTCTGCCCCGCGCTCGCGGTCTGGTCATAGCCGTACATGCCCGCAAGAGTACTGAGTCACATTGAGCGGGCGAGGGCTTGCTTCTTATTACTGGCCGGTAGCATCATGAGAAGCACCAACTGATACGCAAGCGTGTGACGAGGACCAAGCCTCCCGATCCCTAACGGAGCCGTCGCCATGGGGCACTACAAGTCGAATCTCCGCGACATCGAGTTCAACCTCTTCGAGGTGCTCGGCCGCGACGCCGTCTACGGCACCGGCCCGTTCGAGGAGATGGACGTCGAGACCGCCAAGAGCGTCCTTTCCGAGATAGCCCGGCTCGCCGAGAACGAGCTGTCGGAGTCCTACGCCGACGCGGACCGCAACCCGCCGGTCTTCGACCCCGAGACCAACACCGCGCCCGTTCCTGACTCGTTCAAGAAGAGCTACCAGGCGTACATGGACGCCGAGTGGTGGCGCCTGGGCATCCAGGAGGAGCTGGGCGGCACCACGACCCCGCGCTCACTGCTCTGGGGCTTCGCCGAGACCATCCTCGGCTCGAACCCTGCCGTGTGGATGTACGCCTCGGGTCCGGCCTTCGCCGGCGTCCTCTTCGAGGAGGGCACCGAGCAGCAGAAGCACATCGCCAAGCTCGCCGTCGAGAAGCAGTGGGGCTCGACCATGGTGCTGACCGAGCCGGACGCCGGCTCGGACGTGGGCGCCGGTCGCACCAAGGCGGTCCAGCAGGAGGACGGCTCCTGGCACATCGAGGGCGTGAAGCGCTTCATCACCTCGGGCGAGCACGACATGTCCGAGAACATCATTCACTACGTCCTGGCCCGCCCCGAGGGCGCCGGCCCGGGCACCAAGGGCCTCTCCCTCTTCCTCGTGCCGAAGTACGAGTTCGACTTCGAGACCGGTGAGCTGGGCGAGCGCAACGGCGTCTACGCCACCAACGTCGAGCACAAGATGGGCCTCAAGGCCTCGAACACCTGCGAGCTGACCTTCGGCGACCGCCACCCGGCCAAGGGCTGGCTCATCGGCGAGAAGCACGACGGCATCCGCCAGATGTTCATGATCATCGAGTTTGCGCGGATGATGGTCGGCACGAAGGCCATCGCCACGTTGTCGAGCGGCTACCTCAACGCCCTGGAGTACGCCAGGGAGCGCGTGCAGGGCCCGGACCTGGCTGCCTTCACCGACAAGACCGCGCCGCGCGTCTCGATCACGCACCACCCCGACGTGCGCCGCTCGCTGATGACGCAGAAGGCGTACGCGGAGGGCATGCGTGCCCTGGTCCTCTACACGGCCACCGTGCAGGACGAGATCATCGTCAAGGAGGCCGCGGGCGAGGACGCCTCCGCCGCCCACGCCCTCAACGACCTGCTCCTGCCGATCGTGAAGGGCTACGGCTCGGAGAAGTCCTACGAGCAGCTCGCCCAGTCGCTGCAGATCTTGGGCGGCTCGGGCTACCTGCAGGAATACCCGATCGAGCAGTACATACGGGACGCCAAGATCGACACCCTCTACGAGGGCACCACCGCCATCCAGGGCCAGGACTACTTCTTCCGGAAGATCGTCCGCAACCAGGGCCAGGCGCTGACCGCCCTCTCCGAGGAGATCAAGAAGTTCCTGGCCGACGCCCCGGGCGGCGACGCGCTCGCCGAGGCCCGCGAAGAGCTCGCCGCGGCCGCGGTCGACCTGGAGGGCATCGTCGGCGCGATGCTGACCGACCTCGCCGCAACGGAGAAGGACGTCAAGTCCATCTACAAGGTGGGGCTCAACACCACCCGCCTGCTGATGGCCTCCGGTGACGTGGTGGTCGGCTACCTGCTGCTGAAGGGTGCCGCGGTCGCGAACGACAAGCTGCCCTCCGCCACGGCCAAGGACAAGGCCTTCTACGAGGGCAAGGTCGCGGCGGCGCAGTTCTTCGCCCGCAACGTCCTGACCGGTGTCGCGGTGCAGCGCCGCCTGGCCGAGACCACCGACCAGTCCCTCATGGAGCTGGACGAGGCCTCGTTCTGATCGCCTGATCCGCCCTCCGCTGACCCGCCCGACAGCGGCCGCCTCACCCGGCCGCGGTCGACGCGGTCCGAGCCCCATGCGCCGGGGCCCCTGCCCGCCGTGCACCGGACGGCAGGGGTCCCGGCGCGTTCCGCTTCTGTCCTGGTCGCAGGCAGTCCGCTCGGTAACCCTCCACACTGAAGGAGCACCGTGGCGGGCTTTCGGCGGCTGAGGCCACAGCCACAAAACAGAGCACCGGTCACCGGCCTCATGCCGAGCTTGACACCAGCCATCAACTAGCCATGCAACAGTCCGTAAGTTCCCATGGATGCCCCGGCTCATGACCGGCGAACAGCGAACGGGCATCCTGCTGCGTCGGGCCTTCAGAGGGTTCGTCCAGCCCGCACGGCTGCACACATACATACGTGAGCAGCCCCCGGTTCCCTCTGACCCACACGTGCATGTCGACGGTCATCCCGCCCAAGTAGTCGGCGTGCCCATCCTCATGGTCCGCGACTAATTCACGGACAAAATGCGGGTAGAGATGCCGCAGAAAGTCTGGGGGTCTTCAGGGCTGTTTCTGCTTCAGTCAAGCCCGTCAAGATCTCCGGCGCCCTGTCCCCGCCCAGAGGGAAAAGTGGGAAACGCCGGATACAAAACAGCACCCTGGCCCCGAGCAGCCGATCGGGGCCGGGGCGCTGTCTTTGTCCACGGGCTTCACCAACCGGACAAATCTTTCGAATTCCTCCGGGGGTTCGGAATTCACCAGCGGCAACCAAAGTCAGGCGCAGAACTGGACGGGGGTGGGGGCCGTTGGGGTGAGGAACACCAAGGGCCCATGACGGAAGGCACACAGTGGAAGTTGAGGAAAGGAGATGGCTTGGAACATCACTCATCAAGGAGGCACCCAGGTGCGGGCACACAAGATCGCGACAGCCACCATGCTGGTCCTGACAGTCAGCGGATGGGGCGTAGCAGGAACCGGGACGGCGTACGCCGAGACCGGCCCCGGCCATGAGGGGAAGGCGAAGGCCGCCGGTAAGGGCTTCGCCCACGGAGGGAGGGCGAAGGCACGGGCACAGGGAGGATCGGCCACCGTCGGCGGGGAGCTCTTCCAGCAGAACGTTGCGCAGTCCGCCCGGCAGAACAACAACTGCAACAACACCAACGCAGAGGATGAGACGATCTCGCTCACCGACAGCCGGGCAACGGGCCGGTGTGTGACCGCAGATGGCTCTCTCACCGCGTTCTCCCGCGTCCACAACGGGCCCGCAGACGCTGAAGGCGGCTCGGCGACCGCAAGCCTGGTTCAGCAGAATACTGCCCAGCGCGGCAGACAGAACAACAACTGCAACAACGCCAACAGCGCAGACATCTCGAATGCCGGCCGACTGGAGGGTCGCTGCACCGACCAGGACCTCTCCATCACCGAACACGCCCATATCAAAAGCGGCGGCGCCCGTGTCGACGGCGGCTCCACCACAGGCGGAGACGTGATCCAGCAGAACACCGCGCAGGAGGGCCGGCAGAACAACAACTGCAACAACCTCAACGACGTCTCGCTCCTCGATGTGGAAGAGGGCAGTCGCGTGGGGCTGGGTTGCGGGAACAAGGACCACTCCTTCAGCAAACACACCCACATCAAAAGCGGCGGCGCCCGAGCCGAAGGCGGCTCCACCACAGGCGCCGACGTGATCTCACACAACACCGCCCAGGAAGGCCGGCAGAACAACAACTGCAACAACACCACGGACTTCGACAACCTCGAGGTGGAAGTGGGCAGCCGCGAGCGGGCCGGATGCGGGAACAGAGACCACTCCTTCAGCAAAAACACCCACATCAAGGGCAGCGGGGCTCGCGTCGAAGGCGGCTCCACCACAGGCGCCGACGTCAACCAGCAGAACACCGCTCAGGAAGGGCGACAGAACAACAACTGCAACAACCTCAACATTGCGGACATCGACCCGACCGATGGAGGCCGCGTGCGGGTGCAATGTGGGAACAAAGACCATTCCTTCAGCAAAAACACCCACATTAAAAGCGGCGGCGCCCACACCCAAGGCGGCTCCAACGCCGCTTCAGTGGAACAGCAGAACACCGCTCAGGAAGGCCGACAGAACAACAACTGCAACAACCTCAACGGCGACGACACGGAACTCGACGTGACCGGTGGCCAGCTGGTGGCACGTTGCGAGAACAAGGACCACTCATTCAACAAGCACACCCACATCAAGAGCGGCGGCGCCCAAACCCAAGGCGGCTTCAGCACGGGCGGTGACGCGTTCCAGCAGAACGTGGCCCAGGAAGGACGACAGAACAACACCTGCAACAACTTCAACAACACGCCCGTCGATGTGGAGGAGGGGGCCCGGTCGAAGTCGAGCTGCAAGACGGTGGATCACTCCACCAACCTCCATATCACGGACATCGGCGGAGGAGCCAAGACCACCGGCGGCGCAGCATCAGCCGACCTCTTCCAGCAGAACACCGCCCAAGAAGGCCGACAGAACAACAACTGCAACAACACCAACAACCTCGAACTCACCCTCACCGGCAGCCGCACACAAAACCGGTGCAGCGCCATCGACCGCTCCACCAACATCGCCACGATCAACCGGTAAACCAGGCGCACCACCCACGGCCAGCGCCCCGCCCGCAGACCGGGTGCCGCGGACTCGGCGTGGTCGCTGGTTTATAAGAAGCGCCCTGGCCTCGAGTAGCTGATCGGGGCCAGGGCGCTGTCTTTTTCCACGGGCTTCACCAACCCGACAAATCTTTCGAATTCCTCCGGGGGTTCGGAATTCACCAGCGGCAACCAAAATCAGGCGCAGAACTGGACGGGGGTGGGGTGTTGCGCGACCTTGGGTACGGCCCCCGGCGGGGATCGTCCAAGGGACAGACACCGGCGAAGAAGAGGGAGATCGGCCACACGCTGGCCGGTTGTCACCCCCGGTCGCGGTCGGGCCCCTGACCGGCGGAGCCCCTCTTCAGAGGGCCCAGGAATCCTCCGGATCGTCCAGCCACGCCCGCTGTCCCTCCGGCGTCACGGTGAGACCGAACCGATCGTGCTCGGGCCTGCCGTGGCCGTCCCACCATCGGTAGGCCGCCTCCACCTCGTCCCACAACCGGCGTGGCCCGGATTGCCAGACACGCGCCTCTTCTTCCCCGTCGCGGAACATCACGCACGCCCATGAACGATCCGACAGCCCGTAGAACCACACAGGCCGCGTACCCTCACGCTTGTCGGCAACCGCCTGGCAGCAGTCCCGTACGCGCAGCCCCAAGGCCAAGAGGACAGCGGTATGGCGTCCCGTGACGAACTCCGCCTCAGTGACCGTTGTGGTGGACATACCGGCGTTGCTCATCGCTTCCGCAGGGACGTAACTACCGTGATCCAGTTCAGGCAGTCTCTGGTCGCGCAGTTTCATGAACTCCACCGGACGCATGAAGTGCCCCGAGGCCGCCCCGTCACTCACCACCACGCGGACCACAGCGTCCGCGTGCGAGTAGTGAGTACCCCACGGGGCGACGATGAGACCGCCCCGCCGCGTCTGCTCGATCCACGCCCGCGGGACTTCCCGGAGTCCGACCGTGGCCAAGATGCGATCAAACGGTGCGCCATCCGGGACCCCGTGGTACCCGTCGCCTACGACAACTTCGGGGTAGAGCCCGGCCGCGCAGAGCCGTTCGCGGGCTCGCATCGACACCGAGCGGTCCACCTCAATCGTGGTGACGTTCCCGCGGCCGCACCGGTGCGTCAGGGCGCCGGCAGTCTCGCCCGTACCGGTGCCCACATCCAACACCCGCATGCCCTCGTCCACGGCCAAGTCCTGAAGCACCGCGTACACAACAGAGGGCATGGACGAAGAGCTTGTCGACACCTTTCCCGGCTCGGTGCCGGTGTGGTCGCCGTCGTCCCACTGCGTCACGATCGGTGTGTTGCTGTCTGCCGCCGCATGCCATGCATCAAGGTCAACGGTTCTGTCCACGGGCACGCTCGCCTGTTGCTCCATATCGAACGGCCACATCAGGTCCGGCAGGAACGCGGCCCGGTCCACCGCCGCGAAGGTCGGCGCCCAGTCCGAGGTCATCGAACCCGTCTCAAGGAGCACGCGCCCCAGCTCCTTACGGCCGGGGCGCTCCACCTGCATCGCGTTGCTCGTCACTTGCGGCGCGTCCCGTCGCCCGGCGGGGTGGACCCATCAGGGTTCGGGGGCTCCTGAGGCGGCTGCCACGGCGTCCCAGGGTGCCCGTCGCCTCCGCTGCCTCCGTCGTCTCCCCCGCCATCAGCAGCGGCCATGCTCTGCCACCTCATACTGCGCTCCTCCCACCAAGATCCATACCGCCGGTCGACTTGGGCGGATTGGGAACACCCGGGCCACCATCCGGAGTCGGCGGCAGGGGCGGACCCGGCCACGGCTCGCCGGGAGTCGAACTGAGCATCTGCACCATAAGTGCTCTCCTTAGTCGGTATCGGTTACTGCTCTGCACCTGCTGACCGTTCCAGCAGCCCAGTCCTCACCTACGCGTGGGCAACCGGAACGGGCGTTTGAGTTGTCCGCCCCGGGCGGGAAGGGGGGAATCACTACCCGCAAGTTTCACGGGTCTTCGCCGAGGGCGGACCGGTCTATGGGTGCGGCGTAGCGGCCACAGAAATTCCGACAACCAGGCCGCAGGAGACGCTGACGCCGATGATGAACAGAACCCCGGCACAGCGGCCAATGCCGCGCATCGTGGCCCCAAGGGCCAGTGCGGGAAGGCCCTTGCCGAGGAGTGAGATAGCAGGGATCAGCCGACAGACAGCGAGGTTGACCTTCGGGACAAAACGCCGACGTGCATGCGTGCCGTTCACCGAGCTGCCTCGATTGCCTTGGGGTTCGTCGTCCACTCAAGACCACCGGTTGCAGGTGCCAGCCATGCCACGAGCGGCGTCCCAGGCACGGTGATGACCGGACCAACACGGGGGCTGGTCACGTCGGGAGCAAGAGCCCTGAGGACGCCGACACGATCGCCATGATCGTGATCAACCACAAGACGCCCCAGCAGCGGATGGTCCAGGTGTCCAAGCCCGAGGTGAGCCGCGCTCACGATGCGTGCCCCGGTCCACGCTCGAACCCTTCCGGCGGCATAGCGGCTTCATCCAACATCAGGTCAGCGTGCGTCGGCCCTGCCTCCCGCAGTCGCGCCCGGGGAGCGGTCCACCCATCTCCGCCGCCCTCGGGCCGAAGGCCATAGACCGTGGTCCCCGTGTCTTCTGGCAGGTCGACCACGATGCCCTTGGTATCTCTGCGCGTGTCGTACACCAGGTCGCCACGCCGTGGCTCCCACCCGGAAGCCGCATCCGCTAACAGGCGTCGGCGGCGAAGATCTTGGGAGGTGCGTCGTCCTTCCGTCATGCAACAGACGGTAAGGATGCCGCTACCCTCCAATATGAATCAGCGGAATAGCTCCTGGTCATCGAGGTGAAATCGATTCGACATCCCTCGCAACTGCTCGCGCGTGGACTCCCGCTCGGCGTAAACGATCTGACGGAGCGTCGCCCGCGCAACAGGATGGTTGCGCACCAGCTGGGGGGCCAACTCTTCGGCCTTCCTCAGCTCGCCGAGGGCCATGTGCCGGTTCCCGTCCCACAGCCAGGCACGAGACATGTCCATGTGGTGGTGCCCCCTGCGAGAGTTCGGCAGGGCGTCGATCTCGCCCGGCGCAGCTCTCCGCTCCAGGGTCAGCGCCTCTCTCTGATCGCCCATCTCCAGGGCTACAGAGATCGCATGGATCTGCACGTTCCCACTGGAGAAGTTCAGCGAGTAGCGGTCGAACACGGCAGGAGTGTCGCCGGCGTCAAGACGTGACGCTGCCTCCTGCGCATGTCCAATCCGGTCTTGGGCCTCTTCCTTTCGCCCTGCCCGAGCAGCACTTACGGCAGCCCGGAGTTGTCCAGAGCCCCAGACCCGAAGGGCCAGAGGATCACCGCGGTCGTAGAGGGCCTGGATGGCATTCAAGGCTTTGTCCGAGAGGACAACGGCGTCTGCCCAGTCAGCAGTTGCCCACATGTCCCACACTCGCATCCAGTCGGCAACTGAAGGCATAAGCGGGTCTGCGGAGAGCTGGGCAGACCAGACAGCCCGCTCGCATGACATGGCGATGAGTTCGGCGTGGCCAAGGGCGTGCGCTGCCGTGTGCGCGAACTTACACGCCACGGAATAGATCGCAAACGCCTCTTCCCGCTCGTGACCAGTAGAGATCTCTGCCAAGGCGCGAGCCTCGCGGAAGAGGTCGGGGAGGCTACGCATGATCGCTGTGTTGGCAGCAGCATCCCGCAGCCTGTAGAGACGAACGGTCTCTTGCCACAGCTCCGCCGAAGGCCGGGGGTTACCGTCGAAGACGGGCGTCAAGTCGTACCGACGCAGCTCTCTCAGGATGGATGAAGCAGCTGCCTGCCACTGGTTCTCTGCAACGGTTCCGGCGTAGGGCCGGCCGATCAGGTCGTTGGGGTGGCAGTGCAGGGCATTGGCTACGGCATTGATCAGGCCAGCCCGATCCAGCTCAATCCTGCCCCGCTCGACTTTCGAAACCCACCCCTGGGTCTTCGCCAATGCCGAGGCGAGGTCAGCCTGCGGCATGCCGAGGGCGAGTCGACGTCGTTTGATCCGGCGGCCAATGGCTTCCTGCTCTTCCAACTCGCGCGGCACGATGGCCTCCTGTGGTCCGGTTCAAGTCGACACCAGCACGGTACTTACCCCATGCGCTGCGCGCGTCCCTCTTTCGATGTGCCCGAGCGCATCCCTGAGTCGCCTTGCTCTGCGGTACGGCCTCCGGGCCCAGCTTGAATTGCACTCTTGGGATGTGGGCGCGGACTCGGGCCAGATTGGACGGAGTGGAACCATTGTGGTTGCGGCAGCGCCACTCCCAAGGAGTCTCCGTCCAGCACTGACCCGCTGACCAGCGAAGATGCCCGTTCAAGGTGACTGTTTTCGAGGGTAGGTTTGCGCCACGACGGCTCACGCCGCGTCCGGGCCAACTACCGGCAGAACGACGGCCGTTCGGCGCAGATCGAGCGCCACCACGACCCCGGCGACCTCTTCGGCCTGAACCACGATGTGGCGCCCTGACGACCCGCGGCAACCATCGCTCACCCATGACGCCGCGCCGTCCCGCGACGTCATGACGAGGCCGGAGCACACGCGCCTCTCCCGCCCGCACGACCCTTCAACCGGCCCTTCCCCCGCGACCGTTACGGTGTGACGGCGAAGTTCTTCAGGATCGCCTGGGCCAGGTCCTGGTCCCCCTCGATCTTCACCTGCTCCGGGACGGCCTCCGGCTTCACACGGCCGCATGCCAGCAGCACGTACGTCTCCCAGCCCAGGGTCAGCGTGACCGCCGGGCCCAGCGACGGGCTGCCGTTGATGGAGGCGTTGCCCTCGGCGTCCAGCCGGACCGTCCGCATGAACTCCAGCGGGCCGTGCACATCGAAGACCACCGCCGTGTTCGGCTGCGCGCCCGCGTCCTTGGCCACCACCCGGGGCAGCGCCTCCAGGAGGTGGTCACGCGCGACGGTCGCGCCCGGCGCGTCGAGATTGCCGGGCTTGCCCAGCGCACGCCGCAGGTCCTGCTCGTGGACCCAGACGTCGAACGCCCGCCAGCGCAGGGCCTCTTCGAGGGTCTGCTCGGCACCCAGCGGCCCGCGCACCTTCGTGCCGGGGTCACGCGTCTCGTTACGGAGCTGCCGGGAGCGGCGGATGATCGTGTACTCCAGTTCGGAGGTCATCTCCGGCGCGGTGTGGCACCGCCGAACGTCGACCGGGACCTCGGTGTAGCGCGCCATCTCGGTCGTGACGTGGTACAGGTCGCGAGGCAGGGTGTGGATCGGGCGGGGATCGCCGAGCATCTCGCAGTCCACCCCGATGACATGGGAGACCACGTCCCGCACCGACCAGCCGGGGCAGGCGGTGGGGCGGTTCCATTCGCCCTCGACGAGTGGCGAGACCAGCTCGGATATGGCTTCGATGGAGTGAGTCCAGGCGTCGGTGTAGGGCTGAAGAGTTGGATGGACGGTCACGGGACCCCTCGGGCGGTTCGGCACGGGCTGAGTTCTCGAGCCACTGCTCTGCAGTTAAGTTACGCTGCGCACGGGCGCACCGGCAGTGCTTTCGCCACTGATCGTAGGCCCCGTTGACCGACGGAATCGAACACGGATGCCGAGAGTGGTGGTAGTGTGCGCGCCTCGTTGCTCCAGATCGACGTGAATTCCCAGGAGTCGGTCGCGGCACGCCGGGAACGCGTGGCGGCGCTGGTCCGGGAGCAGACGGATTCCGATCTCGTGGTGCTTCCCGAGCTGTGGAACGTCGGCGCCTTCGCGTACGAGAGCTTCGACTCCGGTGCCGAGGCGGCCGCGGACGGCCCGACCGCCGGGGCGATGGCCGCCGCGGCGGCGGACGCGGGTGTCTGGCTCCACGCCGGTTCGATCGTCGAACGGGCCCCGGACGGCACCCTCTACAACACCTCGCTCGTCTTTGGACCGGACGGCGCGCTGCACGGCACGTACCGCAAGATTCACCGCTTCGGCTTCGACGAGGGCGAGGCCGTGATGATGGGCGGGGGGCAGGAGCTCGTCACCGTCGAACTCCCGGACGCCGTCGCGGGTCTGGCGACGTGCTACGACCTCCGCTTCCCCGAGATGTTCCGCCGGCTCACCGACGCGGGTGCCACCCTGTTCGTCCTCCCGGCCGGCTGGCCGGCCCGCCGCCGCGGCCACTGGACCCTGCTGGGCCGGGCCCGTGCCGTCGAGAACCAGGCATACGTCCTGGCCTGCTGCTCGGCGGGAACGAACGGCGGTGTCCAGGGTGCCGGGCACAGCCAGGTCGTCGACCCGTGGGGCGAAGTACTGGCCGAGGCGGGCGAGGAGGAGCAGGTGCTGACCGTCGAGTTGGACCCGGGGAAGGTCGCGACGACCCGCGAGCAGTTCCCGGTGCTGCGCGACCGCGTGCTCGGCCTGGACCTCCCGAAGGGCGCCTGACCCCTGCGGCTCCGGTACCTGCGGCTCGGTACCTGCGGCTCGGTACCTGCGGCTTCGGTACCTGCGCGGGCAGGTCGGCGGTATGCCGGGTTCCTCGCCGGGTCAGCCCGGCTGCGACTCGGGTACGGGCGCGACGACGCTTCCCGTCGCCGCCTCCGCCGGGCGCCGCCCGGCCATCCGGCAGCCCACGCATCCCGGGTGACCGTCCCGGGCCGAGAGGTCGCGAACGCGCCAGTCCCACTGGTCCCTCTGCCGCGGACCGCTCGGCTTGCCCCAGCCGGCCAGGTGCAGGACCCAGGTCACCATGGCGGCCCCGCCCGCGATCCCGAATCCGGCCAGGACGACGGGGGGCGAGGCGGCGCAGAGTCCGGCGCCCGAGACGGTCAGCCCGGAAAGGGCGATGGCCGTCCCGGTCCACCCCGCGACCGTGTGCCCGAGATCGACGTCCCCGTGCGCGCTCATGGCTTTGCCTCCCGTCAGGCGGACCAGGCGCGCGTAACCGTCGGACCGTGCACGCCGCAGTAAGCTCGGAGAACGACAATTCATCTCACGAACTAAGTAACTTAGATGCTAAGGAGGATCGCCGTGGAGGGCAAGCCCCGCCCAGCGGCCACGGCCGCCGAGGCCCTGCACCGGATGGATCAGTACGTGGCCCTCGGCATCGTCGGGCAGCACCAGGTGGCGCAGAAACTGGGGCTGAGCGTCACGGATCTGACCTGTCTCGGCTTCGTCCTGGAAGCCGGCGACGAACCCCTCACCGCGGGCGACCTCGCCGAGCGGGCCAACGTCACCACCGGTGCCATCACCGGGGTGCTCAACCGCCTGGAGCGCGCGGGGTACGCGAGCCGCCGTCCCGACCCCTCGGACCGCCGCCGCGTCCGGGTGGTCGCCGACCCGGGCGCGCTGGCCCCCGTGATCGCGCTGTACGAGCCGTTCTACAAGCGGCTGCGCGAGCTGTTCGCCGACTACGCACCCGACGAAATCGCCGTGCTGACCGACTGGTTCAGCCGGGCCGCCGACGCGGCGCGGACCCATCTCGCCGAGCTGCGTGAGACCACCGCCGACTGACCGCCCGTACTCCCCTGAACCGTGCCGGTCCCCTGAAGCCGGGTCGATCCTCACCGTCAGTCGTCGAGACCGCGCTCCCGCTCCGCGAGCCGGATCACGCACACCGCCACGGCGATGATCAGCGCCGCGTCCGCCTCGTCGCGTACGACCTCCACCGCGTAGGTGTCCCGCACCCGGAGCCACTGACGGGAGATGCGCGCCACGAGTTCGCCCTCGTACTCGATGGCGAACTCCCGGTCCAGGATCCGGCCGCTCACATCCAGCACGGTGCCGTCCACCAGCTCCACGCGGTAGTGATTGCGGATCAGGGAGAGGCGCGTCTTCCGGATGACCGCGAGCCGACCGTCCCCGCGCTCGATGTGCATCGCGTCGCGCAGGCTGACCATCTTCTTCCTGATCGTGACGAGAACGCGCCCGTCGGTGTCCTTCAGCTCGAAGGTCTCGCGCAGCCGCAGCGCCTTGCCGTCGACGAGGAAGACCTTCCGGCCCCGCTCGTCCTCGATCCAGTAGTCCTCGCCGATCCCGAAGATCCGGTCGCGCACCAGGTATTTCATGGAAGACCTCTTCCCGCTGCGCCGGGCGCTGCCCACAGGAATAACCCGTACGCCCGTTGTGGTTGGCTGGAACCATGTCTTCTCGCGCACGCGTCCGCGCTCCCGAGCTGATCGGCAAAGGGGGGTGGATCAACACCGGCGGCAGGGATCTGAAGCTGGCCGACTTCCGAGGCCGCACGGTGATCCTCGATTTCTGGACGTTCTGCTGTGTGAACTGCCTGCACGTCCTGGACGAGTTGCGGGAGCTCGAGGAGAAGTACCGCGACACCGTCGTGATCATCGGCGTCCACTCTCCGAAGTTCGTGCACGAGGCGGAGCACCGGGCCGTCGTCGATGCCGTCGAGCGCTACGAGGTGCACCACCCCGTCCTGGACGATCCCGAGCTGGCGACCTGGAAGCACTACGCGGTACGGGCCTGGCCCACACTTGTCGTCATCGATCCCGAGGGTTACGTCGTCGCCCAGCACGCGGGCGAGGGCCACGCGCACGCCATCGCCCGGCTCGTCGAGGAACTGGAGGCCACGCACGCCGTCAAGGGCACCCTCCGGCGCGGCGACGGCCCGTGCCTGGCGCCGGAGCCGGAGCCGACCGTTCTGCGCTTCCCCGGAAAGGCCCTGGGGCTGGCCGGCGGCGGCTTCCTGGTTTCCGACACCACCCGCCACCGGCTCGTGGAGCTGGCGGGCGATGGCGAGACCGTGATCCGGCGGATCGGCACGGGAGAGCGCGGGCTCATGGACGGCGGGCCGGAGCAGGCACGGTTCAGCGAACCGCAGGGCATGGCCCTGCTGCCCGACGGCTCGGTCGCGGTGGCCGACACGGTGAACCACGCCCTGCGCCGCTACGATCCGGCCACGGGCGAGGTCACCACACTTGCCGGCACCGGGCTCCAGTGGTGGCAGGGCTCTCCCGCGTCGGGCCCCGCACGCGAGGTGAGTCTGTCCTCGCCGTGGGACGTGGCGTGGTTCGCCGACCGGCTGTGGATCGCCATGGCCGGGGTCCACCAGCTCTGGACGTACGACCCGGCGGCCGGGATGGTCGAGGCGGCGGCCGGGACGACCAACGAGGGGCTGGTCGACGGCCCGGCGTCCGAGGCGTGGTTCGCCCAGCCCTCCGGGCTCGCCGCCGCCGGGGACCGGCTCTGGGTCGCGGACTCCGAGACGTCCGCCGTCCGCTGGGTCGAGCGCGACAGCTCCGGCGGCTTCGCGGTCGTCACAGCGGTGGGCACGGGGCTCTTCGACTTCGGGCACCGGGACGGCCCGGCCGGCCAGGCTCTGCTGCAGCATCCGCTCGGGGTGACCGCGCTGCCGGACGGCTCGGTGGCCGTCAGCGATACGTACAACAACGCGTTGCGCCGCTACGACCCGGCGACCGGTGAGGTCAGCACGCTGGCCACGGATCTGCGGGAGCCGTCCGGCGCGGTGCTGGTGGACGGCGACATCGTGGTCGTCGAGTCGGCGCGTCACCGGCTGACCCGGCTGCGCCTTCCGGAGGAGGCCGTACGGGTCGAGGCCGTGGCCCACCGCACGCAGCGGGCCGCGACCGATGTCGCTCCGGGAAAGCTCCGCCTGGACGTGGTCTTCCGGGCCCCGGCGGGGCAGAAGCTCGACGAGCGGTACGGGCCGTCGACCCGGCTGATCGTGAGCGCCTCACCGCCGGAACTCCTGGCGGAAGGCGAGGGGACCGGCACGGACCTGGCGCGGGACCTCGTCCTCGCGGCCGGGGTCGCGGAGGGTGTCCTGCACGTCTCCGCGATGGCCGCGTCGTGCGACGACGATCCTGCTCAGGAATACCCGGCCTGCCATGTGCACCAGCAGGACTGGGGTGTTCCGGTCCGGGTGAGCCCGTCGGGCGTGGACCGGCTGCCACTGGTGCTGGCGGGGCTGGACGGCTGAGCGCGACCGGGGCCGGACGGCTGAGCGCGGCCCGCCCCGCCGGGTGCGGCGGCCGCGGATCTTCCGGCCGCCTGACGTGCTGTGTCACGTAATGCGGTTGCGTTCGTCGACCTCGATGACCGGTGCGCCGGGGGCGGGCGGCTGGACCCTCCGCCTCTTGAGGATGCTCACGTAGGCGGCGAGGCCGATGAAGCCGACGACCATCATGATCAGGCCGGCCAGGTCGAGGTTGACTCCGGCCATGTGCCAGTCCGTTGCGAAGGTGATGATGGCACCCACCGCAATCAGGGCGATGCACCCGCCGATACCCATACTGTCCGCCTCCCGAGATGACTTGACTGTTCCGGGCTGGACCCTCCTCGGGTACCCGGGCCCGGAACAGCCATGCACGGTGGGGAGTTGCGCGGGTCCTCCTCCCGGCCTTCCACCGGCAGGAACCGGTGCGGAGGTCACCAGGCGAGGGCGTCCTCCATGCCGGCGAGCCAGTAGGTGACCCGCGCACTGTCGTCGACGTGTGCCTTGCCGCCGGGCGCGGGCACGATCACGGGGCGGCCGGAGCCCCCGGAACCCTTGGCGCCGGCGAGGGAGACCGAGAAGTTCTCCGTCTCACGGCCGTTCCCGCCCGACCCGTCGGCGGCGGACAGGGCGACTCCGGCGTACGCGGTCTTCCCCGGGGCGAGGGTGATGACCGCCTGCGGCTTGCTGTCGTCGACGGAGCTCATGACGGCCTGGTCGCCGACGGCCGAGACGAGCGGATGCCCGTAGAGATTGCAGGCGGTCTTCGAGGTGTTGGTGGCGGTCAGGACCACGTGGTTGACCGGGCGGTCGACCGGCTGAGCCTCCACCCGGACCGTCGAGGGCGAACACGCCGCGAGCTGACCCGTACTCTTCGTGCCGGTGCCCGAATCGCCTCCCGTCCCACCGGCCTTGCCGCTGCCGCCGGTTCCGCCGCTCTTGCCCCCGGTCCCCTGGGAGTTCTGCCCGCCCGAGCCCTGCTCGACCGCGGACTTCCCGCCGTCGCCCGACGTCCGTACGCCCGAGGCATCGTCGTTGCAGGCGGTGAGGGAGAGGGCCGCGGCGGCGGTCAGGCAGGCGGCGGCAATACGCAGAGAACGGTTTCGGCGGGTGGCACGGATGCTGCTCGGCATGTCGGATCTCCGTTGCGAAAGGGGTTTCTCGTTGACGGAAGAAACCCTGCCGAGGCCCGTTGCCGTGTCACTAACCTCCGCCTAACGCTCCGTTGTCGCCGTCGACGAACCGTCCGAACCGTCCTCCCCCGCCTCCTCGTCGCGCGCGAAGAGCTGCACCAGGGTGCTGATGACGTAGCGGTCGGTGGCCGCCTCGTCGACGAGGTGCATTTCGGCGAGCCGGTCCAGCCCGTCCCGGGCACGATCGGGGTCGGACCCGGCGAGTGCGGCCACCGCCAGAGCGTCCACCTCGCGGCCGGACCCCATGGCCAGCTTGCTGAGCAGCCGGGCGTCGTCCGCGGAGAGCCGGGCCACGGACGTCCGCAGCGCGGCGGCGATCCCGGTGTCCTCGGCGGAGAGCAGCGACAGCCGCCGCCGTTCGTCGCCGAGCGCGGCGGCCAGCCTGGCGAGGCGCCACCGCGGCCGGGCCGTGAGCTGCGCGGCGGCGGCCCGCAGGGCGAGCGGGAGCCCTTCGCAGAGGGCGACCAACGCGCGGGCGGCGTCGGGGTCTTCGGCGACCCGGTCCTGTCCGAGCATCGTGCCGAGCAGGGCCACGCCTTCCTCGGTGCCGAGGACCTGAACGGGTACGGGACGGGCGCAGTCGGTGACCACCAGTCCGTCGAGCCGGCTGCGACTGGTGACGATCGTCGCGCAGCCCGGTCCTCCGGGGAGCAGCGGCCGCACCTGGGCGGAGCTTCGGGCGTTGTCGAGGACGACGAGGACACGGCGGCGGGCGACGAGGGAGCGGTAGAGCGCGGACGCGGCGTCGGCCGAGGGCGGGATGTGCCCGGGCGGGGTGCCGAGGCCGAGCAGGAACTCCCGCAGGACGGCGGCGGGTGTGGCCTCGGCGCCTTCCCCGAAGCCGCCCAGGTCGGCGAAGAGTTGTCCGTCGGGGAACGCGGCCGCGTGCCGGTGGGCCCACTGCACCGCGCATGCGGTCTTGCCCACGCCTGCCGGCCCGGTGACGACGGCGATCGGGCTCTCCCCGCCACCCGTGTCGGTGAGCCACCGCGTCAGTGCGGCGAGTTGGGCCTCCCGGCCGAGGAAGCGGGCGGGAGGCCGGGGCAGGTGGCGGGGGGCGGTGGGACAGGCCGGGTCACCGCCGCCGTCGGGTGGCGTGCCGTGCACGGATGCGAAGGCGCGGGCCGGTCCGGTGGCGGGGCCTCGCTGTTCAGGGACCGGTGGCTGCTGTGTGGGGTCCGGCGGCTGGTGCTGCAGACGCGTCGCCGGATCCGTACCCGCCGGGGGACCCGTGCGCGTGGACGGCTGCGGGAGCGCGGACGGCTGCGGGAGCGCGGAGGGCTGCGGGGGTACGGAGGGCCGCTGGCGCGCGGGCGGCTCCATCGCCACGGCCTCGGCCCGCAGGATTTCCTCGTACGCCCGGGTGAGCCGTTCTCCGGGGTCCACGCCCAGCTCTTCGCCGAGCAACTGCCGTGTCCGGTGGAACCAGTTGATCGCGTCCGACTGGCGGCCCGCGCGGTACAGCGCCCGCATCAGGGCGGCGACGAGCCCTTCGCGCAGGGGGTTCGCGACCGCCTCCGCGTAGAGGACCGCCGCGGCATGGTCGTGCTCCCCCAGCGCGCCGTGCGCCCTCGCGAGGGCCTCGACGGCCGCCAGCCGCCGCTCCTCCAGCGCGTGGGCCGCGGCGGCGAACTGCGCCCCGGAGACCGTCCCCGACAGCGCCGGCCCCCGCCACAGGCCCAGCGCCTCGCGCAGCAGGGAGACCGCGTCCTGCGGGGCGGACTCCGGACGGGCCAGCGCCAGCAGTTCGCTGAACCGGTGGGCGTCGATCAGCTCCTCGGGCAGCCGCAGCAGATAGGACGAGCCGCGCGTGGCGAGTTCGACGCCGTACGCCTCCGCACCCCCCTCGGCCAGGGTCTGGCGCAGGCGGGAGACATGGCCCTGGACGACGGTACGGGCGTGGGCGGGCGGCTCGTCCTCCCACAGCGAGGTGATGAACTGCTCGATCGACACCGTGATGTTGGGCTGGAGCAGGAGCAGCGCGAGAACACTCCGCCGCTTCGCGGGCCCCAGCGCGAGTTCACCTGCCCCGGTCGCGACACCCACCGGGCCGAGCAGCGAGAATTCCAACTCAGTCCTCCAGGAAGGCGGACAGCGCGTTCGCCAGCAGGTACGGGTCCTCGGCCCCGCACAGTTCGCGGGCCGAGTGCATGGAGAGGATCGCGACACCGATGTCGACCGTGGCGATGCCGTGGCGGGCGGCGGTGATGGGGCCGATCGTGGTGCCGCAGGGCATGGCGTTGTTGGACACGAACGACTGCCAGGGCACACCGGCCCGTTCGCAGGCGGCCACGAAGACGGCCCGGCCGCTGCCGTCCGTCGCGTAGCGCTGGTTGACGTTGACCTTGAGGATGGGGCCGCCGTTGGGCACGGGGTGGTGACCCGGCTCGTGACGCTCGGCGTAGTTGGGGTGCACGGCGTGGCCGGTGTCGGAGGAGAGGCAGACCGTCCCGGCGAAGGCCCGTGCCTTCTCCTCGTAGCCGCCGCCGCGGGCGAAGACCGACCGCTCCAGGACGTTGCCGAGGAGCGGCCCGTCGGCTCCGGTGTCGGACTGGCTGCCGTTCTCCTCGTGGTCGAACGCGGCGAGGACGGGGATGTGGTTCAGGCGCGCGCCGGAGGTGGCCGCGGCGGTGAGCGCCGCCGTACCGGCGTGCACGGACAGCAGGTTGTCCATCCGCGGACCGGCGAGGAGTTCGCGGTCCCGGCCGAGGTACGCGGAGGGCTCGACGCTGTGGACCATCAGATCCCAGCCGGCGACCTCCTCGGCCGGAACGCCCGCCTCCTCCGCGGCGAAGCGGACGAGGTCCCCCTCCTCCACCTTTCCCAGGCCCCAGACGGGCGTCATGTGCCGCTGCTTGTCGAGTTTGAGGCCGTCGGCGTTGACGGAACGGTCGAGGTGGACGGCGAGCTGCGGCACGCGCAGCAGCGGCCGGTCGACCGAGACCAGGGTCTGCGCCCCGCTGCGCAGCGTGAGGCGGCCCGAGATGCCGAGGTCCCGGTCGAGCCAGGTGTTGAGCAGAGTGCCGCCGTAGATCTCGACGGCGATCTGGCGCCAGCCGTGTGCGCCCGTGTCCGGGATCGGCTTGACCCGCAGATTGGGGGAGTCGGTATGTGCTCCGACGATCCGGTAGGGGGTCTCCGGGCCCGCGCCCTCCGGCATGTACCAGGCGATGATCGCACCCCCGCGCAGCACGTACCTGCCCCCTGCCGTGCCGTCCCACGCGGCGGTCTCCTCGACCTTCTTGAAGCCCGCCTTCTCCAGTCGCTCCGCGGCGTTCGCCACGGCGTGGTAGGGCGAGGGGCTCCGGTCGAGGAAGCCGGTGAGGTCGTCGGTGTGGCCGCGGTCGAAGCGGGTCTGGGGGCTCATGCCGACAGCATAGATACGGGGCGGCCCGGGGTCTCAGGGGCGCGAGCACCGGCGTGCGCGCCCGCGCGCGGGGCCCGGCCGGGCGTCGCGGCGCTCCGCAGTCGTGCCGTGGCTCACCGTTGCGAATGGTCCCCTCCGGCCGCGCGGCGTAGCATCCGCGCATGCGACCGGCCAAGTACACCGACGAGGATCTCGAGCAGCACTCCCTGGGCCGGCGCGTGTCCGACGACGGCCAGCGCTCCGGCTTCGAGCACGACGTGGACCGGATCCTGTACTCGACGCAGTGGCGGGCGCTGGCCGGCAAGAGCCAGGTGGTGGCGAGCGGCGAGCTGGGCGCGTACCACACCCGGCTGACCCACTCGATGAAAGTGGCCCAGCTCGGGCGGCGCATGGCCGAGCGGCTCGAGCGGCAGTACGGCGGCCCGAACCCGGCTCTGGTCGAGGCCGCCTGCATGGCGCACGACATCGGGCACCCGCCGTTCGGGCACGCGGGCGAAACGGCGCTGCGGCGCACGATGGACGAACTGCGGTTCGCCGACGGGGTGCTGGACAGTTTCGAGGGCAACGCGCAGACGCTGCGCGTCCTCACGTTCCTCGCCGCGCACAAGTACCCCGGCCACCGGGGGCTGCACCTCACACGCGCCTGCCTGGACGCGTCCACAAAGTACCCATGGGAGCGAACGCCGCTGGACCAGGACCCGGCACGGCATCTGAAGTGGGGCGTCTACGTCGCCGACCGTGAGGCGTTCGCCTGGGTGCGCGCCGGCTGCCGCGGCACCGACGTGCCGGTCGAGGAGCAGGTGATGGACTGGGCGGACGACGTCACGTACGCCTGCCACGACGTGGAGGACTTCTACCGCACGGGCCTGATCCCGCTGGCCTCGCTGTTCCCGCCTCCGGGGACGGCGGGCGGCGAGACGGAGCGCGAGACACGGCGCTTCCTGGACTACGTCCAGCACAAACGCGAGCGGGAAGGCACGGAGTTCGACCGCGGGGCGGCGCGGGATCTGATGGCGGACATCGGCAAACGGCTGGCAGTCCCGGCCCCGTACAGCGGCAGCCACGAGGACGCGGTGGCGGTCAACCGGCGTACGGCGGACCTGATCGCCTACTTCACACGCGGAATCGAGCTGGAGGTCGGCGGCACCGCCGCGATCCGGTACGGCGCGCGCCTGATCATCCCGCAGGAGCGCCGGGCGGCCTGCGACCTGCTCAAGGAGCTGGTCTGGGCGTACGTCATCGACCGCCCTGCCCTGGCCACGCAGCAGCACGGCAAGCGGCGCATCGTCAGTGAACTCCTGCGCTGGAGCCACGAGTCGCCCGAGCTGCTGCCGCCCGACCGGGCCGACGAACTCCAGCTCCACGGGGACCCGTTGCGAGTGGCGGCCGACCATGTCGCCTCGCTCACCGAGGACCACGCCATCGCCCTGCACCAGCGACTGTCGGGGACGGGGCTGGGTTCAGTCAACGACAACGTGTGGTCCTGAGCAGGACCCGCCCGCCCGCTCGGTTCAGGCCGGGACGTGGACGGTCTCCACGCGGCTCGCCACCACGCGCTCCCGCTCGCGCCGGTGCGCCCGCCCGCGCAGGCGCAGGATCTGGGTGATGCCGAACGCCTCCAGTACGAAGACGGACGCGAACGCGACCTGGTACCGACCGCTGGTGAGATCGAGCAGGACGCCGATCGCCATGAGCGTGACCATGGAGGCGGTGAATCCGCCCATGTTGACGATCCCGGAAGCGGTGCCGAAGCGCTCGGGCGGATTGGCCGGCCGGGCGAAGTCGAAGCCGATCATCGAGGCCGGACCGCAGCCGCCCAGCGCCGCGCAGAGCGTGACCAGCAGCCACATCGGCGCATGCCCGCCGGGCCAGAACAGGGCCGTGCCCCAGGTGAGCGCCGTTACCCCGACGGTGCCCAGCGCCAGGGGCATCCGGGCCCGGTGGTGGCGGGCGATGACCTGGCCGTGGACCAGACCGATGACCATGTTGGACAGCACGACCAGGGTGAGGAGTTCACCGGCGGCGGCGCGGGAGAGCCCCTGTGCCTCGACCAGGAACGGCATGCCCCACAGCAGCAGGAAGACCATCGCCGGGAACTGGGTGGTGAAGTGCACCCACATCCCCAGCCGCGTACCGGGCTCGCGCCAGGCCGCCGCGATCTGCCGCCGTACGAAGCCCTTGGCGTGGTGGCGGGGCGGGGGCTCGGGTTCGTAGCCCTCGGGGTGGTCCTTGAGGAAGAGCAGCACCAGCATGAGGACGACCGCGCCGCCGATGGCCGACCCGACGAACGTCGGCGTCCAGCCGATGCCGTGGAGGAGACGGGAGAGCACGATCGTGGAGATCAGATTGCCCGCCATGCCGAAGAGCGCGGCGATCTGCGCGATCAACGGCCCCCGGCGGGCCGGGAACCAGCGCGAGCCGAGCCTCAGCACACTGATGAACGTCATCGCGTCGCCGCAGCCGAGGAGCGCCCGCGAGGCGAGGGCGGGGGCGTAGGCATGGGAGAGCGCGAAGCCGAGCTGGCCGACGGTGAAGAGGACGATGCCGAGCGTCAGGACCTTCTTCGTGCCCAGCCGGTCGACGAGCAGGCCGACGGGGATCTGCATGCCCGCGTAGACCAGGAGTTGGAGGATGGAGAAGGTCGAGAGGGCCGAGGCGTTGATGCCGAAGCGGTCGGTCGCGTCGAGGCCCGCGACGCCGAGGCTCGTGCGGTAGGTGATCGCGACGAAGTAGACCGCGACACCGAGACCCCAGACGGCGACGGCCCGGCGCCCGCCGGGGGGATCACCGGGCAGCCGTATGGCCGCGGTCACCGTCCCTCACCGCGCCCCTCGCTGCTGTTCGGTTCGCTGCTTTTCGGTTCGCTGCTTTTCGGCTCGCTGCTTTTCGGCTCGCTGCTTTTCGGTTCGCTGCTTTTCGGCTCGCTGCTTTTCGGCTCGCCGACCGTCCGCCCGTCGTCCCACCGCTCGTCACGCCACCGCTCATCGCCCCGGACGAGGACACGGACCCAGCTCACGTGCTGATGCACGGCCTCGGCCGCGGCGTCGGCGTCACCGGTGCGCAGCGCCCGGAGGATCTCGGCGTGCTCGGCGATGTTCTTGGCGATCCGGTCTGGGTGCGCATGCATGACGGCAACGCCCATCCGCAGCTGCCGGTCGCGGAGTTGGTCGTAGAGGCGGTCGAGGATCCGGTTGCCCGCGCTGCGGACGATCTCCGCGTGGAAGCAGCGGTCCGCCACAGCCACGGCGGACAGATCGCCCTCGGCCGCGCACCGCCGCTGCTCCTCCAGCAGCTCCTCCAGGCGCGCGATCAGCCGCGGGCTCGCGGGTGCCGCCTTGCGCGCGGCGTGCTCCTCGACGAGGAGGCGGGTCTCTACGACATCGCCGATCTCCTGGGCGGAGACGGGCAGTACGAGCGCACCCTTCTTGGGGTAGAGCTTGATCAGCCCCTCGACCTCCAGCCGCAGCAGCGCCTCGCGCACGGGCGTACGCGATACGCCGACCGCTTCGGCGAGCCCGCCCTCGGTGAGCAGGGTCCCGCCTTCGTAACGGCGGTCGAGGACAGCCTGTTTGACGTGGGCGTAGACGCGGTCGGCGGCAGGGGGCTGCTTGGCGGGAGCGGACGACGCGGGAGCCATGCGCACAGCTTAGATACAACAGGTATGCGTCAGCATCGGCCGTCCGGGATGCGGACGGGGGCGCGAGAGACGCGCCGGCCGACCATCAGTCATCAGGCCCCGGCAAGAGTGCAGATGTGTACACTTTCGTGCATGACTGACGCATACTCCATGACTGAGGCTCGCGCGAACTTCGGGACCCTGGTACGCCGGGCTGCTCACTCCCGGGAGCGGATCGCCGTCACCGATCACGGGCACATCGCGGCGATACTGATCAACCCTCAGGAACTCGCCGACTTGGAAGACGCCCTCGCGCTCGCCCAGTACGAGCTGGAGAAGGCCACCGGCACGGTGGCCGCCGTCCCGCACGACGAGGTGGTCCGTGAGGCGAAGGGCCAAGCCCGGAGTCACGCTGCGTGATCTATCGGGTCGAGTGGCGACCGTCCGCCAAACAAAAGATCATCGAGTTCCGCAAGTCCGACCTCGAGGGCACGGATCAGGTCCTCGACGCCGTGAATGCCCTCGCCCACGACCCACGCCCCGTAGGCGCCCGCCCGTACGGCTCCCCTGACGTCCTGCGCGTTCACGTCGGCCGCTACCGCCTGATGTACGAGGTGGCCGATGCCGTGGTGACCATCACGGTGGTTCACGTCGGCCGGATGCCGTGAAGCCGACGTTCAGCGGTCGAAGTCCCCGCGAACCAGGCTGTCACGGAACACCGACCACTGGTCCGCGGGGAAGCGAAGTATCGGACCCTCCGGGTCCTTGGAGTCCCGCACGGCGACCGTGCCGGGGACGTTGGTCGCGACTTCGACGCACTCCTGGCCCGCATTGCCACCGCTGTAGCTGGACTTGGTGAACTCGAAGCCGGCCATCGCGCCCTACATCTCCTTGCGGATGCTGTCGATCAGTCTGGTCGAGCTGCGCTCCGCAAGGCCGAGACGGGTGATGCGGTCAAAGATCCCGCCGTGGTGTGCGGCGTCAGCCTCGCTCTCCAGCCAGAGAGTAGTCGAGGTGGTATCCATGTGCACCACATCGATCGCGCCGGGTTCGGCGAACGAAACGACCGTGAAAGCGCTGGTCATCCCAGGGTGTGCCCCCGCCAGGAACGGCACCACCTGAAGCTTCACATTGGGCTGCCGAGCAACCTCCAGCAGGCGCTCCAACTGGGCGCGCATGACCTCGCGGCCTCCGACCAACTGGCGTAGCGCTCCCTCGTGGAGGACCGCCCACAACGTCAACGGGTTATCCCCTGCCAATCGGGCCTGCCGAGCCAGCCTGGACTCCACGAACGGCTCGATCTCGTCGGGGTCGTGCCACGCGCCGTTGCCGACGGCGAGCGCCCTCGCGTAGTCGGCTGTCTGCAACAGCCCAGGCACGATGGCCACTTGCCAGGTACGGACGGTCGTCGCGATGTCCTCCAAGGCGACGTACTCGACCATCGACCGTAGAGCTGGGTACTGGTTCCACCAACCCTTGGCCTTACGGCGCCCCCGGTCCGCCTTCGCCAGACTCAGCAGCCGGTCGACCGCCTTCGCGTCGGCGACCCCGTACAGGTGGCACAGAGCGCGGATGTCGGGGTCGCGCATCGGCACCAAGCCGCGTTCCATCTTTGCGACCTTGGGAACCGATGCGGTCAGTGCTTCGGCAGCTTGTGGCTGGCGCATCCCACACGCCTCACGCATGCGTAGCAGCTCACCGCCCAACCTACGACCCAGGACGGTCGACACCGGCGTCCCGCGATTCTCCCGACTGTCCGTCATCTCGCTACCTCTCCTGGCTGGTTGCCACAGTGTGCGGTGAAGCGC
Source organism: Streptomyces sp. NPDC051776 (assembly GCF_040681345.1). NCBI lineage: Bacteria > Bacillati > Actinomycetota > Actinomycetes > Kitasatosporales > Streptomycetaceae > Streptomyces > Streptomyces sp. NPDC051776. Next base: position 91,849 of record NZ_JBFAYQ010000002.1, read on the forward strand.
ACGGACTCACAACTTGTGTGCGAGAAATATTTCTCGGCAAGCAACTTGCTGCGCGAGCACTTGCGTCGCTACGGTCGGTACGCAACCGCTCGCACAGCGAAGCAAGTTGGCGGAAGTGCACCGCCTCACCATGCCCAGGCGACGTCGGCAACGCCACCGCCGTAACACCGCCGTACTCGAATCCCCAGCTCGACCGGAGGCGCGATCCCATGGCCGTCCCGCAACCCGAGACCGTTCTCCGCGAGGACGCGCTCAACTACACCGCGAGTCCCCGCAGCGTCTCCCTCGCCCGCCGACGGGCGGCACGGCTGGTCACCGAGTGGGGCCACGCCGACCTGGCCGACCGAACTGCGCTGATCGTCAGTGAGTTGTCGACGAATGCCCTGCTGCACGGCACGCTGCCCGGCCGTCTCTTCCGCGTACGGGTGGCCCGGATCGTCTCCGCCGTACGCATCGAAGTCAGTGATACACGCGGGGAGCGCCTGCCCCTCGTACGGACGGCCGCCGCCGACGAAGCCTCCGGCCGTGGGCTGGTGCTGGTCGGCAACCTCGCGAACCGTTGGGGCACCTGGCCCCGCAATCCCGGCAAGACGGTGTGGGCCGAGCTGGACGTCCTCGGTGGAACGCCTCTGCGGCGGTCGCGATGAGGGCGGAGACTCCGCCGGGTCCGCAGACTGCCTGCACGTTCGGTTCCGCACTGCGTGAAGTACGACGGAGAGGGCCCGGACGCCGAGCGTCCGGGCCCTCTCCGAGTCGCTGCCGACAGGCTGTTACGTCCAGGTCATCAGCCGCTTCGGGTGCTCCAGGACGCCCGCGATGTCCGCGAGGACCTTCGAGCCCAGCTCGCCGTCGACCAGGCGGTGGTCGAAGGAGAGCGCCAGCGTGGTGACCTGGCGGGGCTTGACCTTGCCCTTGTGGACCCAGGGCTGAAGCTTGACCGCGCCGAAGGCCAGGATCGCCGACTCCCCGGGGTTGAGGATCGGGGTGCCGGTGTCGACGCCGAAGACGCCGACGTTGGTGATCGTGACCGTGCCACCCTGCATCGCCGCGGGGGATGTCTTGCCCTCGCGGGCGGTGGACACCAACTCACCGAGGGAGTAGGCGAGTTCCGGCAGGGTCTTGGCGTGCGCTTCCTTGATGTTGGGGACGATCAGGCCGCGCGGGGTGGCCGCGGCGATGCCCAGGTTCACGTAGTGCTTCTGCACGATCTCCTGGTTTGCCTCGTCCCAGGCCGCGTTGACCTCCGGGTTGCGGCGGATCGCCACGAGGAACGCCTTCGCGACCATGAGCAGCGGGTTGACCCGCAGCCCGGCCATGTCCGGGTCCTGCTTCAGATCCTGGACGAGCTTCATCGTGCGGGTCACGTCCACGGTGATGAACTCCGTGACGTGCGGCGCGGTGAAGGCGCTGGAGACCATCGCCTGCGCGGTGGCCTTCCGTACGCCCTTGACCGGCACGCGGGTCTCGCGCTCCCCGGCGGCGACGGCGGGCGCCGGGGCCTCGGCGGGCGCAGCCTGTGCCGCGGGGGCCTGCCCTGCCGCCGGAGCGGCCGGGGCGGCTTCCGTCGCGGCCATGGCCGAGGCGGCTGCCGCGTGCACGTCGTCCCGGGTGACGATCCCGTCCGGACCGGTCGGTGTGACGGTCGCCAGATCCACGCCGAGGTCCTTGGCCAGCTTACGGACCGGCGGCTTGGCGAGCGGGCGTCCGCCCGGCACGGTAGGCGCGGTGGTCCCGGCCGGCCGTGCTCCCTGCCGGGGCGCGGTCGGGGCACCGGCGTGGCCGTTCATCTCGGCCTGCAGGGCCGCGGCCGCACCGTTCCGACCCGGTACGGACGGGGCCTGGTCCGGCTGCTGCGGCTGCTGCTTGCGCGGGCGGCGCTTGGTCGACGAGGCGGAGACGCCGTAGCCGACCAGGACCGGCTGGCGCCCCTCCGGCTCGTCACCGCCCTCCGAACGCGCCGGGGTCGGCGCCGGTCCCGACTCGGCCGCCTCGCGAGCGGCCTCCTCGGTCTTCGGCGCCTCGAAGCCGGTGCCGGGGGCCGCCGAGCCGCCGGGCGCGGTGTCCACAGAGATGATCACCGTGCCCACGTCGACGGTCGTGCCTTCGGGGAAGCGCAGTTCGTGCACGGTCCCGTCGAACGGGATGGGCAGTTCGACGGCTGCCTTCGCGGTCTCGACCTCGCAGACCACCTGCCCGTCGGTCACCGTGTCGCCGGGCTGGACGTACCACTTGAGGATCTCGGCCTCCGTCAGCCCCTCGCCGACGTCCGGCATACGGAACTCACGGATGGGGGTGCCCCCGGACGGATTCCGGGGGAGCGTCGTCTCGGTCATCGTCACGATCTCCTCGGCCCCTCAGTAGGCCAGCGCGCGGTCGACGGAGTCCAGCACCCGGTCGAGCCCCGGCAGGTATTCGTCCTCGAGCCTGGCCGGCGGGTACGGCGCATGCATACCGCCGACCCGCAGGACGGGTGCCTCCAGATGGTAGAAGCACCGCTCGGTGATCCGGGCCGCGATCTCCGAACCCGTCCCCAGGAACACCGGCGCCTCGTGGACGACGACGAGCCTGCGGGTCTTCTCCACCGACCGCTGGACGGTGTCGAAGTCGATCGGGGACATCGAGCGCAGGTCGACGACCTCCAGCGACTTGCCCTCCTCGGCCGCCGCGGCGGCCGCCTCCAGGCACACCTTCACCATCGGCCCGTACGCGGCCAGGGTCAGGTCGGTGCCCTCGCGCACGACGCGGGCGGCGTGCAGCGGGCCGGGGATGGCGGCCGTGTCGACCTCTGCCTTGTCCCAGTAGCGGCGCTTGGGCTCGAAGTAGATGACGGGGTCGTCGGACTCGATGGCCTGCTGCATCATCCAGTACGCGTCGGCCGCGTTGGACGGGGAGACCACCTTCAGCCCTGCGACGTGCGCGAACAGCGCCTCGGGCGACTCGCTGTGGTGCTCGACAGCGCCGATGCCACCGCCATAGGGGATACGGATGACGACCGGCAGCTTGACCTTGCCCAGCGCGCGGGCGTGCATCTTGGCGAGCTGCGTGACGATCTGGTCGTACGCGGGGAAGACGAAGCCGTCGAACTGGATCTCGGCGACGGGGCGGTAGCCGCGGAGCGCGAGGCCGATCGCCGTGCCGATGATGCCGGACTCGGCGAGCGGGGTGTCGATGACCCGCTCCTCGCCGAAGTCCTTCTGCAGTCCGTCGGTGACGCGGAAGACGCCACCGAGCTTGCCGACGTCCTCACCCATGACGAGGACCTTGGGGTCGGCCTCCATCGCCGTGCGGAGCGAGGCGTTGATCGCCTTCGCCATCGCGAGTTTCTCGGCAGCCATGTCAGTTCCCCTCCGCGTCCGCGAACGAAGCCTGGTACGCGGCGAACTGCGCGCGCTCCTCATCGACGAGCGCATGGCCGTCGGCGTAGACGTGCTCGAACATCGCCATCGAGTCCGGGTCGGGCATGGCGCGCACCGCCTCGCGCACCCGCTTGGCGAGCGCGTCGCTCTCCTTCTCCAACTCCGTGAAGAAGGCGTCGTCGGCGAGGCCCTGCTTCTCCAGGTGCGTCCGCAGCCGCAGGATCGGGTCCTTGGCCTCCCACGCGGCCCGCTCCTCGTCCAGTCGGTAACGGGTGGGGTCGTCGGAGGTGGTGTGGGCACCCATGCGGTAGGTGAACGCCTCGATGAGCGTGGGGCCCTGGCCGCTGCGCGCCCGCTCCAGGGCGGCGCGGGTGACGGCGAGGCAGGCCAGCACGTCGTTGCCGTCGACACGGACGCCGGGGAAGCCGAAGCCCTGGGCGCGCTGGTAGAGGGGGACGCGGGTCTGCTTCTCGGTGGGCTCGGAGATCGCCCACTGGTTGTTCTGGCAGAAGAAGACGACGGGGGCGTTGTAGACCGCGGAGAAGGTGAAGGCCTCGGCGACGTCGCCCTGGCTGGACGCGCCGTCGCCGAAGTAGGCGATCACGGCGGAGTCGGCACCGTCCTTGGCCACGCCCATCGCGTAACCCGTTGCGTGGAGCGTCTGTGAGCCGATGACGATCGTGTAGAGGTGGAAGTTGTTGCTGTTGGGGTCCCAGCCGCCGTGGTTGACGCCGCGGAACATCCCGAGCAGGTTCGTCGGATCGACCCCGCGGCACCAGGCGACGCCGTGCTCGCGATAGGTCGGGAAGACGTAGTCGTCGTCGTGCAGTGCGCGGCCCGAGCCGATCTGGGCCGCCTCCTGACCGAGCAGCGAGGCCCACAGTCCCAGTTCGCCCTGACGCTGGAGCGCCGTGGCCTCGGCGTCGAAGCGGCGGGTCAGCACCATGTCCCGGTACAGAGCGCGCAGCTCCTCCCGGGTCAGGTCGATCGAGTAGTCGGGGTGCTCGACCCGCTCGCCCTCCGGCGTCAGCAGCTGTACGAGCTCCGGGCGGGCGTCGGCCGGCGGCTTCTTGGCGCCGGTGCGCTTGCCGCTGCTGCGACGCGGTTTCCGCGCGGCAGTGCTCTCCACGGTCACGGTTGTGCTCCTCCGTCTGTCCGGCCCCCGGGATCCGCCGGCGGCCAGTTAGGGCTCACCCGCTCCGAACGGCGCACGGGGTATGTGCGGCGCGGCCGGACCGGGCGTGACAGGTGCCCCGGACGTGGCCTGCAAGAGGCACGTTACCCAGTGCGCCACATCTCCGCGAAACCCCTCTGACCTGCGTGTTTGCTTGGATATCCAAGTAAATCGCGAGGAGTGCGGGAACTGCACTGGTCACAGCCCTGCGGGCTGCCGGGACAACCGCACGGTATCCCGGAGAACTGGGGCACGGGAAGAGTCGGTGTGTGACACCGCTCCCGTGGCCGAAGACGGAGAAATCAGAGTATTCCCGGTCGACGACCCGGACGTGGTACGGCGCGAGGCCCGGGAACCGGGGGTGGCGCGAGGAGCGGAAACCTGGGGCGGCGCGAGGAGCGAGGCGACCGTCGGGAACCACCGCTCGCGGGCCTCCGCGTACGCCGCCCGGCTGCAGGCGGAAAAACGCTGAACCGGCCCAGCCGGCTGCCTGTTCACCCGCATCGACACGGGACCGCGGTACGACCGGCCCCTCCCGCGCCCGCGTCCCCGTGCGTCCGGCCGGGCACGCTGCGTGACGAAGTGATCTAACATCTGGCGAGTGCCGCGCACATATGACACTCCCGTCGCGCTCAGCGCCCTGCTCAGCCGGTACGAGGGCACCGGCGAGCCCCTGTCCTGCGAGCGTGTGGCCCAGGGCCTGCTCAATCGCGGCTACCACCTGGCAACCACCCGCGGCCGGTACTTCCTCAAGCACCACTTGGACGGCGACTGCGAGGCCATCGCCCACCAGCACGACGCAGTCACGCGGCTGGGCGCCCTGGGGCTCCCGGTCGTCCTGCCCCTGGCCGACGCGGACGGCCGTACGGTCACGGTCATCGGCGACGCCTGCTACACCCTGCACCCCTGGATCGACGGCAGGCACCGCGATGGCGCCGAGCTGACCTGCGCCCAGTCGCGACGGCTCGGCGCGCTGCTGGGGCTCGTGCACACCTGCCTGGAGCGGGTGATGCGGCAGTCGCCGGTCCCGGAGGCCGAGGCCAGGACGGAGAGCGCCGACCCGTCGGACACCTTCGAGCTGATCGACGAACTGCTCGGCCTGGCCCGCGCCAACCGCCCCCGCGACAGCTTCGACGAACTCGCCGAACACCGGCTCCTCGAGCGCCGCTCCCTGCTCGAACGCCATGCCCACCAGCGCCCGGAGGCCGGCGCGGAGCCCGCAACCGGCTGGGTCCACGGCGACTTCCATCCGCTGAACCTGCTCTACCGCGGCGCCGAGCCCGCGGCGATCCTCGACTGGGACCGGCTCGGCGTGCAGCCGCGCGCCGAGGAGGCGGTCCGCGCGGCGGCGATCTTCTTCGTACGGCCGCTGGGCACGCTGGAGCTGAGCAAGGTGCGCCCGTACGCCCGCGCGTATCGGGCGGCGACCGGCGCGAGCCCGGCCGAACTGGCGGCGGCCGTACACCGGGTGTGGTGGGAGCGCCTGAACGACTTCTGGATGCTGCGCTGGCGCTACCAGCTGCTGGACCGGCGCGCCGACCCGCAGTTCCCGGCCGCCGCCGCGCTGTCGGTGTGGTGGACGCGCGAGTACGAGGCGGTCTGTGACGCCTTCACGGGCTGAGGCAGGCTGCGGCGCCGTCAAGGGCCACCGAGTTCACGAGCCCACGAGTTCACGAGCCCACGAGTTCACGAGCCCACGAGCCCACGAGCCCACGAGTTCACGAGCCGACGGGATCACGGGCCGGACCGCGTTCACGGGCCACGGAGTGCACAAACCGGCGAGGGACCCCTGTACCGGACAGGCACCTTCACCGGGTGGAGGGAGCCTCCCCGCCCGGCTCAGTTCTCGCCGACCGGGTCCGGCAGGCTCGGGTCGGACGACGGCTCGCCATTGCCCCCGTCGTCCGTGCCACCCGGGTCCGAGGGCTCGTCGCTGGGGTCGCCGCCGCTCGACGTGCCGTCCGAGGGCTCGCCGGTCGGCTCGTCGGTGGGCGACTGCGAGGGCGTCTGCGACGGCGTCTGGCTCGGCAGCTGCGTCGGCTGGCCGGACGGGGTGTACGAGTCCTGGCCGCCGATGTCGTCCGCCGGATCGGTGCCTTCCGTCGTCTCCTCGTCCTGCGACTTCGACGGCTTGTTCTCCGTCTTCTCCGGGGCCGTCGGCGAGGGCCTGTCCGACTTGTTCCCGTCGGACTGCGTACCCGCGCGGTCCAGCGCGTAGGCGGCACCGAGGATGACCGCGATCACGGCGAGCGCGGCGAACAGCCACATCTTGCCGCGGCCGCCCTTCCGCTTCCCGCCGCCCGGACCGCGGCCGTCGAAGCCGCCGTCGTCCGGCCGGGCGCCGGGCAACAGCGGGCCGCCGGCGCCCATCGCCGTGGTGCTCGTCCGGAACGACGGGGGAGTGTCGCCGTGGTTCGGGTGCGGCAGCACGCTCGTGCCCGCCACACCCATGGCCGGGGTGTTGGCGCCGGTGTGCGCCACCGGCCCGGTGTCCCACACGCCCGTGTGGCCACCGCGCTCGTGCAGCATCTGCAGCGCGTACTGGACCAGGCCGCGCATCTCCTCCGCGCTCTGGAAGCGGTCGTCCGGGTCCTTCGCGAGCGACCGCATGACCAGTCCGTCGAGTTCCGGCGGCACGGCGACGGCGGCTTCGGACGGGGGCACCGGGTCGTCCTGAACGTGCTGGTAGACCACCGAGAGCGGGGTCTCGCCGGTGAACGGCGGGCGCTGGGCGAGGAGTTCGTAGAGCAGGCAGCCCGTGGCGTAGAGGTCCGAGCGGTGGTCGACTGCCTTGCCGAGGGCCTGCTCGGGGGAGAGGTACTGGGGGGTGCCCATGACCATGCCGGTCTGCGTCATCGTCGACTGCGCGCCGTGCAGCGCCCGGGCGATGCCGAAGTCCATGACCTTGACTGCGCCGGTGTTGGTGATGATGACGTTCGCCGGCTTGATGTCCCGGTGCACGATGCCGTGGTGGTGGCTGTAGGACAGCGCCTCGAGCACTCCGGAGACGATGATCAGCGCCTGGTCGGGCGGCGGCGCCTCGGCGTTGAGCAGCAGATCCCGGATCGTCCGGCCCTCGACGAGCTCCATGACGATATAGGGCACGGTGTGCGGGCCGACGACGTCCTCGCCGGAGTCGTAGACCGCCACCACCGCATGGTGGTTGAGGCCGGCGACCGACTGCGCCTCGCGCGTGAAGCGTGCCTTGGAGACCGGATCCTCTGCGAGATCGGCCCGGAGCAGTTTCACTGCAACCGTCCGGCCCAGACGTACATCTTCCGCTGCGAAGACCTCTGCCATACCGCCGCGGCCGAGGCGATGCGTGAGACGGTAGCGGCCGTCGCCGACCAGCCCGCCGGCCCCCCACGCCTCCGGCGCTTCGGGGACGCCCCCGCCGGTGGCATCGGGTTCGGACGGGCCCTGGGCGCGCTGCGTCTGTGCCATCAGTCCTCGCCGTCGTTTCTGTCCGCGACTGTCGGTGCCGTGCTACGTCTTCCCTGAAGCACGCTACAGGGTCCGGGCCCGGGTCCGGATCGTGATGGACCGGCCATCCAACCTCCGAGGGGTGCCTCGACGCAAATCACACCGTGCCTCGTAACCATTGAGAGACGCTTCTTGCGCATCCGGTCACGGAACGGGCATGCGGCTTGACGTGTACCGGCCCTGGGGCAGACTTGGCCGCGAATCACGGTTACGGGACGAGGGCACCGGGCCGCAGCGCAAGGCCGTGCGTGCCACGGGGGGAGCAGAACAAATGAGCCAGGACGGCGCACAGGGCCGTTACGAGGGCCGTTCCGTCGGTGGCGGCCGCTACCAGCTGCGCGACCTGCTCGGCGCCGGTGGCATGGCGTCGGTTCACCTGTCCTACGACTCCGTCCTGGACCGGCAGGTGGCCATCAAGACGCTCCACACCGAGCTCGGCCGGGAGCCGTCCTTCCGCGAGCGGTTCCGCCGCGAGGCCCAGTCCGTGGCCAAGCTCTCGCACACCAACATCGTCTCCGTCTTCGACTCCGGAGAGGACGAGATCGAGGGCGCGCTGGTCCCCTACATCGTCATGGAGTACGTCGAGGGCCGGCCGCTGCGCTCGGTCCTGGACGCGGACATCGCGCAGTACGGCGCCATGCCGGCCGAGAAGGCGCTGAAGATCACCGCGGACGTCCTGGCCGCGCTCGAGGTCAGCCACGAGATGGGCCTGGTCCACCGGGACATCAAGCCCGGCAACGTGATGATGACCAAGCGCAACGTGGTCAAGGTCATGGATTTCGGCATCGCGCGCGCCATGCAGTCCGGCGTCACCTCCATGACGCAGACCGGCATGGTCGTGGGCACCCCGCAGTACCTCTCGCCCGAGCAGGCCCTCGGCCGCGGTGTGGACGCCCGGTCCGACCTCTACTCGGTGGGCATCATGCTCTTCGAGCTGCTCACCGGCCGTCTGCCCTTCGATGCCGACTCGCCCCTGGCCATCGCGTACGCGCATGTGCAGGAGGAACCGCCCGTACCCTCCTCGATCAACCGGTCGGTCCCCCCGGCGGTCGACGCGCTCGTGGCGCGTGCGCTGAAGAAGAACCCCAATGAGCGGTTCCCGACGGCCGAGGCGATGCGCGACGAGTGCGCACGGGTGGCCGGGAACGGACAGACCGGGGCGGCGCCCAACGTGGTCGCCGGAGGGGCCGCGGCCAACAGCGGGGCGGGTGTCGATGCCGCCGTCTTCCCGCCCGTGGACCAGGGGACGCCTCCCCCGCCCAACGTCCACACGCCGTACCCGGCGCCCCAGCAGGGTCAGCAGATGGGCGGCTTCGGGCCGTCCACTCCTCCCCCGCCGCCCCACGCCGTGCACCAGCAGGGCTACCCGACACCGGGCCCGCACACCCCGGCGCCGTCGCCGTACGGCAGCGGCCAGACCCCGCCGCCGTACACGATCCACCCGCCCTCCCAGGGCGCACCCCCGAGCGGGAAGAGCAACATGCCGGTCGTGGTGGGCGCGGTCGTCGCGGCTCTGCTGGCGGCGGGCGGTCTGGTCACCCTGCTCCTCGTGAACAACGATGACGGCGGCGAGCCACGGGCCCGCGGCAAGGAGACGCCCCAGGCGGCGACGGAGGGGCCGGACGGCGACAGCGACTCCCGCGACTCCGACCCGGAGGACGAGGACACCGGCGGGGACTTCAACCCGGGCGACAAGACCAAGGTCATCGACCGCGAGGAGTGCACCGAGCCGAACGAGTACTGGGACGACGACAGCAAGATCTCGGCCCCGCAGTTCCAGTACTACGACCTCACGTCCGTGAAGGACTGCCTGAACGCGGCGGGTTGGAGGTACAGCGTGGTGTACGAGAACGAGAACACCTGGGGCAAGGACATCGTGATCCGGCAGACCCCGCTGACGGGTGATCCGTTCGACCCCGACGACAAGACCGACAGGTTCGTGCTGACGGTCTCGACGGGCAAGTCCGCCTGATCGGCTGCCCGGCGCGCGGCCCGGGGGACGGCCGCGTCGCGAAGCGGCAGGGGGACGGCCGCGTCGCGAAGACTTCCGCGGCGAGTGCCCGGCGCGCGGCGTGGGCTGCCGGGCCCCGTTCATCGTGTGTCGTGCGACGGTGTCCCCGCGGGAGCGGCCGGTCGCTGCGGCCGTGCGGGGGCTCCCTGCACGTGCCGGGCCTCCCCCGCCGTACGGGAGCCCTGGCGGAAGCAGCGCCTCCGGCGAGCCGCGGAAGCGGCCCCTTCCGGCGATCGTCGCTACAGGTACGGGCCCGAGCGCGCGCCGCCCTGGTGGGGCCGCTCGTCGTCGCCCTCCGGGCCCATCACGCCCGGGGGCAGCGCACGGCGCATCTGCTCGAGCTGGGCCCGTGCCGCCATCTGCTGCGCGAAGAGTGCCGTCTGGATGCCGTGGAAGAGGCCCTCGAGCCAGCCGACGAGCTGGGCCTGCGCGATCCGCAGTTCGGCCTCGGTCGGAACGGCGTCGTCGTTGAAGGGCAGGGACAGCCGCTCCAGTTCCTCCACGAGTTCCGGCGCGAGGCCGTCCTCCAGCTCCTTCACTGAGCTGTGGTGGATCTCCTTCAGGCGAGCCCGGCTCGCCTCGTCCAGAGGTGCCGCCCGGACCTCCTCGAGCAGTTGCTTGATCATGCTGCCGATGCGCATGACCTTCGCGGGCTGCTCGACCATGTCGGTCAAGGGCACCTCGCGGGATTCCTCGCCGCCCTCTCCGCCTCCGGAGCCGGCGTTGCCGAGAGACATCCCGTCCGCCCCGACGACCAGGACGTGCGGGCTCTCCTGCGACCGTTCATTTCTCGGCATCTCCATGCCGCCCATTCTCTCTCACACGCGTCTGCTGACGGTTCTGCCCCCGGAAAAGGCTGATCCACCGCCCCCGACGTGCGCGGAATGCGGAATTACGGGCACCGTATGGCCGAGGGGATACGGCCGGGCGGACGCCGAGGGGACACGGCCGGGCGGACATGGCCGGAGAGATGGCCGGTGCTGGATGCCCGGGCGGATCGCGTCAGCGCTTCCGCAGCCGGATGCCGATGTACGCGAGCCCGAGTCCCATCAGCGCAAGCCCCGTACCGATCGGCAGCACGCGCAGCATGCGCCCGGTGGGATGTGCCGATTGCCCACCGCGATCGTCTCCCGCGGTGGTGCCGTCGGCGGGCGTCTCGTCGGCGGAGGGGTCGACGGGCGGGACGCCGACGTCGGTCCACTCCGGTTCGTCCGGTTCCGGGGGCTCCGGCTCGTACGGCAGCGGGGGACGCCACGCTCCCTGCAGCTCGCTGTCGTCGGAGTCCGGCGGGCGCTCCGTGGGTCCTGCGGAGCTCGCGGGCGGAGGGCGCGGTGCGTCGGCCGGGGGGCGGGGGGCGCCGCGCGTGGGGGCTTCGGACGGTGCGCCCGAGGGGTGGCGGGGGCCCGGCGGGGTGCTCGGTTCGCGGGGTCCGTCGGGGTCTTCGGCGCCGGGGTGGGACGGCCGGGGGGCCCAGGGCGGCTCGTCGTGAGCGGAGGGGCCGGGGGGTTCGGGTTCGGGTTCGGGGAAACGTCCGGGCTTCTGCCGCCCTTCACCCGCCCTGCGCCCGGCGTACGGGCCGCTGCGGTCGTCGTCCGGCACGGCCGGGCGCCGCGGGGAGTCCACGGGGAAGCCGGGGAGGAGCAGCGGGGCACCGGAGGGACCTGTCGAGTGAATCCGCGGGGGCTGGACCGCGACGGTGCCGGTTCCGCGTCCCGTGAGGAACGAGGTCTGGTCGCGGGAGAACGCGGCGGGGGCCGGCAACAACGCGGCCCCGACCAGGAGCCCAATGGCGAGTCGCGAGCGCAGCGCTGTGGCCACGGCAGTGACCCCCTCCCGTACCGAGCGGTCAGGGTGACCCTTCCGATGCAGTGTTCAGAGTCACATGTCGGGTGAAATCCGGCATCTCGGACGGGAGTCGGTGGAGCGGGCCGGTTGAACCGTGATCTCAACAGGCCGACGGCGGCCGTACGCGGTCGGGCCCGGCCGGAGGCACGGAGACCGCCCCGAGCCACCGGTACGGGCTTCCAGGGCCGCGCCCCCCCTTGCTCCAGGCCACGCCACCTGCTCCCCGGGCGACGGGGGCCCGCTCCCTGGGCGACGGGGGCCCGCTCCCTGGGCGACGGGAGCCGATCCCCGGCCAATGAGAGCTGCCCCCGGCCACGCCACCCCGCTCGTGGCCACGGCGACGCGGCCCTTGGCCCGGTGTCGAGGAGTGCGGTCCGAGGCCACGGCGCCGAGGCTCCATGGCTCCGTGCCGTGCCGTCCGTGCCGTGCCGTCGGATCAGGCCCCCGCGTCAGACCGTGAGCAGGATCTTCCCGACATGGACGCCGCTCTCCAGAACCCGGTGCGCCTCGGCCGCGTCCTGCATCGGGACCGCACGGTCCACCACCGGGATCACCCTCCCGGTTGCGAGCAGCGGCCAGACGTGCTCCCGCACGGCCGCCACGATCGCCGACTTCTCCGAGAGCGGCCGCCCGCGCAGCGACGTGGCGGTCACCGCCCCGCGCTTCGCGAGCAGCGCCCCGAGGTCCAGTTCGCCCTTCCGGCCGCCCTGGAGCCCGATGACGGCGATACGGCCGTTCACGGCCAGCGCCTTCACATTCGGCCCGAGGTACTTGGCACCGATGATGTCGAGGATGATGTCGGCCCCGGCACCGTCCGTGGCCTTGCGGATCTCCTGGACGAAGTCCTGCTCGCGGTAGTCGATGAGGATGTCCGCGCCCAGTTCGCGGCAGCGGTCCAGCTTCTCCGGGCCGCCCGCCGTCACCGCGACCCTGGCGCCGACGGCCTTCGCGAGCTGGACCGCCATCGTGCCGATGCCGCTCGCGCCCCCGTGCACCAACAGCGTCTCGCCCGGCCTCAGATGGGCGACCATGAACACGTTGGACCACACCGTGCAGACCGCCTCCGGAAGGGCCGCCGCCGAGACCGCGTCCACACCCTCCGGCACCGGCAGCAACTGACCGACGGGGGCCACGACCTTCTCCGCGTACCCGCCGCCCGAGAGCAGGGCGCACACCTCGTCGCCGACGGACCAGCCGGAGACGTTCGGCCCGAGGGCGGCGATCCGGCCGGAGCACTCGAGGCCGGGATACCGGGAGGCGCCGGGCGGCGGGTCGTAGAAGCCCTGCCGCTGCAGCACGTCGGCGCGGTTGACGGCACTGGCCGCGACCTCGATGAGGACCTCGCCCTCGCCGGGTACGGGATCCGGGACCTCGGCCCACACCAAGGCCTCGGGTCCTCCGGGTTCGGGAACGGTGATCGCGTGCATAGGCATGGCGGCGAGGCTACTCCGCCTGCCGCTCCGCGCCGTTGCCCACCGGCCTGGCGCGGATGACCGCGATGACACGGTCGGTGGCCTGGAGCGGGCTGGCCTTCGGGTCGTCGTAGCCGAGGAGCCGGTGCCCGCGCAGGACGGAGACGACCAGGTCGTCCACCTCCCGTACGGAGCGGCCGACTTCGGACTTCACCACCGGGCGCTCGATCACGTCCAGACCGCTGCCCTGGTGGATCAGGTCCTCCAGGACGGTGACCGAGCTGGGACTGACGACGGACAGACCGAGGAGGCGCCCGGCCGCGCTGGAGCTGGTGATCACCGCATCGGCGCCGGACTGGCGCAGCAGCGGGGCGTTCTCCTCCTCGCGCACCGCGGCGACGATATTGGCGCCGCGGTTGAGCTGACGGGCTGTCAACGTCACCAGCACGGCGGTGTCGTCGCGCTGCGTGGCGATGATGATCTTGCCCGCGCGCTGCGCCTCCGCACGCTTGAGCACCTCACTGCGCGTACCGTCGCCGACGACGCCCACGAAGCCCTCTGCGCTCGCCGCGTCGACGACCTTCTGACTCGGATCCACTACGACGACCTTGTCCTTGGACAACCCCTTGGCCGTCAGGGTGAGTACGGCGGAACGGCCCTTGGTACCGAAACCGACGACAACGGTGTGATCGCGCAAGGAGGACCTCCAGCGGTTCAGTCGCCACTGCTCGCGGGTGCGCTCGGTGAGGACCTCGAGTGTGGTTCCGACCAGGATGATCAGGAAGAGGACGCGCAGGGGCGTGACGAGCAGGACGTTGATGAGCCGCGCACCGTCGCCGTACGGGACGACGTCGCCGTAACCGGTGGTGGAGAGCGTAACGGTCGCGTAGTAGACGCAGTCGAGGAAGTCGACTCTGTCGTCGGCGTTGTCGTGGTACTCCTCGCGCTCGGCGTAAACGATGAACACCGTGGTCATCAGGACCACGAGGGCCATCAGCAGCCGGCGGGCGACCTGTTGGAGCGGACCGGTGACCGAGCGGCGGGGAAGCTGGACGCGGCCGCCGGCCTCCGGGGGCCGGGCGGCCGCATCCTGACTGGGAAGCTTCATCGTGCGGGGCCTCCGTCGCGCGGTGCGGGGGCGGGTCGGGGCCCGCGGGCGGGCCTGGGTGCGGGCCCGGGTGCGGGCCCGGGTGCGGGTCCGGGTCCGGGTCCGGGTCCGGGTCCGGGTCCGGGTCCGGGTCCGGCGGGACGGTCGGTCACACTGTCGGTCTCACGGGCGGAATCGAGGCCGGTGTCGAGCCCGGTATCGAGGGCGGTCGTTCCGTCGGTCTCGGTCGATTCGCCGGTACCGGTCGATTCGCCGGTCGATTGGCCGGCACCGGTCGCTTCGTCGGTCACGGTGTCGTCCGCCGCGCGGCTGACCGGGCCTACCGACCGAGGAGGTTCGGCGTACCAGGGGAGTTCGAGGAACTGGACCGCGTCCCCCGGCCCCGCGCCTCCCGGCGGGATGACGGCGAGCCCGTCGGCCCCGGCGATGCCCCGGAGCATGGCGGGCCCGGCGAAGTGCAGCGGTACGGCGCGCCCGGCCCGGAGGGCAACGGGCACGAGCCGGGTGTCGTACGGGTGTCCGTGCACGGCATTGGTGACGCCGACGGTGGTGGTTCCGGTTGCTTTCGCCGCGGTACCGGTTCCGCTCCGGCCCGCGAGTGTACGCAGCAGCGGCTCGGCGAGGGTCAGCAGACCGGAGACAGCGGCGAGCGGGTTGCCGGGGAGTCCCACGAGGTGTTTTCCGGGCGCGAGCCTGGCGAGCAGCATGGGATGGCCCGGCCGTGCGGCAACCCCGTCGACGAGCAGGTCGGCCCCGGCGCGGCGCAGGACCGGGTGCACATGGTCGACGGGCCCGGCCGCGGTGCCGCCCGTGGTGACGACGAGATCAGCGGTGGACGCGGTGACGGCCCGGTGCAGGTCGTCGGCCTCGTCGCGCAGATGGCGGGTCCCGGTCACCTCGGCGCCGACCGCGTTCAGCCACGGACCGAGCATCGGGCCGAGCGCGTCGCGGATCCGGCCGTCGCGCGGGAGGCCCTCGTCCAGCAACTCGTCGCCGAGGACCAGGATTTCCACGCGGGGGCGCGGGAACGTCCGTACCTCGTCATAGCCCGCGGCGGCCGCCAGCCCGAGGACGGCGGGGGTGATGACCGCCCCGGCGGCCATCAGCCGGTCCCCGCTGCGGCACTCCTGGCCGCGGGGGCGGATGTCCTGTCCTGGCGCGACGGGCGCGCGGCCGGGGAGTACGTGGAGCGAGGCATCGTACGGACGTTGGCAAGCGGCACCGGAGGCCTCACCGTGCGGGGCATCCGCGCCGAGGCTGTCTGATCGAGGGGCGGCGGGGCCGGTGTCGTCAGCGCCAGGGACAGCGGGGCGACGGTCGTCAGCGCGAGGGGCGGCGGGATGGGTGTCGTCAGCGCCAGGGACAGCGGGACGACTGCCGTCAGCGCCAGGGACAGCGGGACGACTGCCGTCAGCGCCAGGGACAGCGGGACGACTGCCGTCAGCGCCAGGGACAGCGGGACGACTGCCGTCAG